>JAQBOK010000290.1 GCA_028288085.1 Mucilaginibacter sp. | reverse complement strand
GAGTTCGTCATAATACAAATTTTGTTTAGGCATCTTCCCGTTAAAATACTTCTTTTCATATAATGATCTGATATCCTTTACCACAAACGGCCCGGTTGGCATCATCATGGTTGATGAATCGTTGTACATTTTCATGAAATTATCAAGGTTACCCATATTCCAGTCATTCTCAGAATTTTTCATTGCCGCAACAATTGCAGCTTGCTTTGAATGAGTATCTGAACCCTTCTGTGCCCTGGCTTGTACCACCAAAGCAGAAAAAAATAAAAATATCACAATGTAGCGGATGCAATTGGGTGGATTTTGGAGTTTGCACTGATCATTTAAACATTTATTAGTTATACTAATATTAAAAATTAAAATCAGGCATTCAAATTTTCTTTAATGATAGGTCTTTCAAAGCATACCCCGATCAAGGTTTGTTCATTTTTGAGTAATACCTCTATGAGGTCTGCCAATTTGACAATATATCTATTTTGGAACAAGCCTTGATGAATGGGCATTGACTAAGTACATTCATTCCTAAATAATTATAGATTATGCAAGAAAAAGGAACTATTTCGATACATACCGAAAACATTTTCCCGATCATTAAAAAGTTTTTATACTCCGATCACGAGATTTTTCTACGCGAGTTGATATCAAATGCCGTGGATGCTACCCTAAAGCTTAAACGTATCAGTTCACTCGGGCAATATTCCGGCGAACTGGGTGACCTGCGGGTAGAGATCGCTTTTGACGAAAAAGCGAAAACTATTACCATATCCGATAACGGAATTGGTATGACAGCCGAAGAGATAAAAAAATACATTAACCAGATCGCTTTTTCGGGCGCTACAGAGTTTATGGATAAGTTTAAGGAGTCAAAAGACGCCAATGAGATCATAGGCCGCTTTGGTTTAGGTTTTTATTCTGCATTTATGGTGTCTGATAAAGTGGAAATTCAAACTTTATCATACCAGGAAGGTGCTGAACCAGCTTATTGGGTTTGCGATGGCAGCACCGAATTTGAAATTGGCGAAGGTACGCTTGAAGAAAGGGGTACCGAGATCACCCTTCATATTAATAAGGATTCTGAAGAGTTTTTAAGTAAATACCGTTTACAAGAGATACTGGACAAATACTGCAAGTTTTTACCTGTTCCAATAAAATTTGGAACTAATACTGAAGAGATACCAGACGGCGAGGATGAAGAAGGCAAACCGAAGCACAAATTGGTTGAAGTTGACAATATCATCAACGATACCAACCCAATATGGACTAAGTCTCCTAATGACTTGAAAGACGAGGATTATCTTGCTTTTTACAAGCAATTATATCCGTTCTCTGAAGATCCGCTTTTCTGGATACATCTGAATGTTGATTATCCTTTTAATCTGACTGGTGTATTGTATTTTCCTAAGGTTAAAAACGACTTTGAAATTCAACGAAACAAGATCAAATTATATTCACGCCAGGTATTTATCACTGACGAAGTAAAAGATATTGTACCTGAATTTTTAATGCTGTTGCATGGCGTGATCGATTCACCAGATATTCCGTTGAATGTATCGCGCAGTTTTTTGCAAGCAGATAGCAGTGTAAAGAAGATCAATAATTACATCACCAAAAAAGTAGCCGACAAACTGGCAGAATTGTTTAAAAATGACCGCAAGGGCTTTGAAGAAAAGTGGCCCGACATAGGTTTATTTGTAAAATACGGGATGGTAAGCGAAGAGAAGTTTTATGATAAGGCAAAAGAATTTGCCTTGTTGACCAACACAGCCAAACAAAATTTCACTTTAGACGAATACAAAGAAAAAGTAGCGCCAGAACAAACTGATAAGGACGGGCAATTGGTTTATATTTATACCAATGACCCGGAGAAACAAGATGCATTTATCCAATCAGCCAATAAAAAAGGGTATGATGTATTGTTGATGAATTCGCCTATTGACAATCACTTTGTAAGCAGCCTGGAGCAAAAACTCGAAAAAACCTCCTTAAAACGGGTAGATTCTGATGTTGCAGATAAATTGATCAAAAAAGAGGATGCCCCTGCTCACATTTTGACAGAAGAAGAATCAGCAAAAGTGAAGGTCATTTTTGATAAGGCCATCAACCGCCAAGCCTTTAAGGTTGAACTGGAAAGCTTGAACCCTGAAGAATTACCGGTTACGGTTACAATGGACGAGTTTATGCGCCGTATGAAAGAAATGGCTGCAATGGGTGGTGGCATGGGCTTTTATGGCAGCATGCCTGATAATTACAAGGTTGTGGTTAATGCCAACCATAAACTCATTACACGCATATTAAACGATGAGAACGAACAGGAACAAGCTCAATTGGCCCGCCAGGCTTTTGATCTTGCATTACTATCGCAAGGCCTGTTAACCGGCGCCGACTTAACCGAATTTGTTAATCGTAGTGTTAACCTTATTTAAAAGAAAAAAAAGCATAAAAAAAGCCGCCAACCAGGCGGCTTTTTTTTAAAGTAAAAAATTAGAGGCCGAAACCATAAGCAACCCGTAGACCAACCAAACCATAGTTATTACTCTGGCCTGAGAAATTTTCATACCTAACTCCAACGTCCCACGATTTAGAAGCATACCCTAAACCTGGAGAAAGAATTAATTTAGTATCCTTTTCTAATCCGGGAGTTTCATCGCCTTTAAAATCTCCGAAAGCCGATGTTTCAAACCCCGCACCAACTTCACCACTGAAATAAAGATTTTGGGCAAAAAAGGCTTTTATACCAGCTTTAACCGGAACCATTCCTAATGATTTATATTTCAAACCATCTTGTCCGGGAATTTCCTTACCAAACATATTGTAATAACCAGAGGTAAGAGTTAAAGCTAAATTCTTGCTTGCTCCATATTGTAATCTTGCAGTACCACCTAATTCAAAATTAGAGATATCATGAGCGTTGCCGGTTGGTGCACCAGCTTCAACGCCAATACCAAAGCGGAATTTATTAACATCTGTGGTTTGTGCTTTTACTTTGCCTGCAAATAATATAGCTACGGCCGCTACAGCTATAGTTATCATTTTCGTTTTGTTTTTCATTGTTGTGTGTTTCATTTTAGTTAACAAATAGAAGTATATGTTAACCCTCATTAACAAATACTTTGCCATTAAGACCTATTTTAGGCCATTTTTCAATCTAATGACGTAATTACAACATCTGCATTAAACTATATTAACATTTGTTAGTAGCGTAAAATATTGACCATCAGTAATTTTAAAAACCATTATCTTTTGGTAAAATATGGTAGATATACTTACATGAATATTTTGAAAAAATCGACGGAATGATTGGTTTTTGTAGTCTTTTGCCGGAATTTTTGCCCTATATGTTAGGCATTATTGCAGGCAACCAAATGCTGAGCCAATGTAAATCATATATTAATATGAATAAAAAAGCCCCTGGTTTGGGGCTTCCTTATTCATTATTGATTTATGCCTGCGGATCGTGCTCGGGGTCTGGCTTGTAATTTTTCTCCAACTCGGCAAGTTTTTCTTTGCCATAAGCGAACCTGGTGATCAGGAAGAATAGAACTGGCACAATAAATATGGCCAGTGAGGTAGCCGACAGCATACCGCCAAAAACCGTCCAGCCAATAGTTTTCCTTGCCTGCGCACCCGCACCCGAGGCAAATACTAATGGTAATACACCTAAAATAAATGCCAGGGAGGTCATAATGATTGGCCGCAAACGTAAACGGACGGCCTCAAGGGTGGCCTTTTCAAGTTCCATCCCCCTATCTACCCGCTCTTTGGCAAATTCCACTATCAGGATAGCATTTTTAGCAGCCAAACCAATCAGTGTTATCAAACCTATTTGGGCGTATATGTTATCATCAAGACCAGGATTAAAGGTTAAAAACAATATCGCTCCAAATGCGCCAAGTGGTACGGCTAACAGTACCGAGAATGGCACAGACCAGCTTTCGTACAAGGCAGCCAGGAAAAGAAATACAAATCCGATTGATAGCATAAAGATATATACGGTTTTTGAACCCGATAATATCTCCTCCCGGCTCAATCCCGAAAATTCATAACCATACCCTTCCGGTAATGATTTTGCAGCTACTTCCTGCAATGCTTTTATCGCATCGCCACTGCTATAACCGGGCGCTGAGTTACCGTCAATTTCGGCAGACCTAAACAGGTTATAATGCGAAATTAATGGAGCGTTTTCTATTATTTTATAAGATGTGAGCGTACTTAGCGGCACCATTTGCCCTGCCTGATTCCGCACAAAATATTGGCCCAAGTTGGCAATATCCGTACGATAATTGGTATCTGCCTGGGCAACCACGTGGAAGTCCCGGCCATAAATGGTAAAGTCGTTTATAAAAGAGCTTCCCATATATGTTTGGAGGGCATTATTAATATCGGATATCTGGACGCCAAGTTTTTTTGCTTTTTCGCGGTCTATTGTCAATTGATAAGCGGGTGTACGGGCAGTAAAGAAAGAGAATGCTTTAGATATTTCTTTTCTTTTGCCGACCTCAGCCAAAAAGCCCTGCAGTGTTTTTTCAAAAGTTTTAACGTCGCCCCCAGCCTGTTTCTGTTCCAATATAAATGAAAAACCAGCTGTGCTACCTAAACCAGGTATAGCTGGCGGGGGAATTACCACCACGTTTGCCTCTTTGTATCGGGCCAGCTTTTTCTGAATTTTTGCTACTACGGCAAAAACCTGGTGCTCGGCACCTTCACGTTGATCCCAGGGTTTAAGCTGGCAGAATATGGTAGCGCTGTTTGACTTACTGGCAAAACTTACCGCGTTCAATCCTCCCAATGCTGCATAATGACCAATCTCGGGTATGCTGTCCAGTGTACTCATCATCTCGTGCAAAACGGTAACCGTCCGCTGCGTTGATGATGCTTCCGGCAGGTCATAAGTTACATATATACGACCGTCATCCTCAGTAGGAATAAACCCGGTTGGCTTATTTTTAAACAGCAGGATAGCCCCAACAATAACACACACCAGTATAATGATGATGAATTTGGAGTTTTTAATACCCTTATCTACTGTATTCCTGTATCGGGCCGTCACTCTTTCAAACCACTCATTAAATTTAAAGAAGAATTTATCAAGTCCTTTAGACTTTGAATCTAATTTACGGGGGCGTAATAATAAGGTACATAATGCGGGTGTTAATGAAAGCGCAACAAATGCCGAGATCAATACCGATATGGCGATGGTAATGGCAAACTGTTGGTAAAGCCGACCTACTATCCCCGGTATAAAACCAACCGGAACAAACACAGCAGCTAATATCAGCGCGATGGCAATTACCGGGGCGGAAATATCCCTCATAGCATGGATTGTAGCTTCCTTAGGCGACATGTTCTCCTCGTCCATATAATGCTGAACTGCTTCCACCACCACAATGGCATCATCTACCACAATACCTATCGCCAGCACGAAACCAAAAAGTGTTAATGTGTTGATGGTAAAATGCAGGGGTATAAAGAATATAAATGTACCAATGATGGATACGGGGATAGCCAATACAGGTATAAGGGTAGTCCGCCAGCTTTGCAGGAAAAGGAATACCACTATAATAACTAATACCAAAGCGATCAATAGCGTAATTACTACTTCATGCACAGATACTTTTACCACAGTAACAGATTCAAAAGGAACCACATAATCAACATCAACCGGGAAAGTTTTTTTAAGCTGGTCCATGGTGGCATATACGCTTTCAGCAGTTTCCAATGCGTTACTGTTAGGCGCCTGGTAAACCAATAGGTACGATGCCCTTTTACCATCAACAAATGAATTACCTGCGTAATTAAATTTACCTAATTCTACCCGGGCAACATCTCTTAAATGTACTATTGCCCCGCTACTCCCTGGTTGGGCCCTTACTATTATATCTTCAAATTCTTCAGGGGTTGATAGCCTTCCGTTTGCTAATATAGTATACTCAAAACTCTGGTTTTTTTCCTGCGGTGTTGATCCTACCGAACCAGCCGCCACCTGAGCGTTTTGTTCCTGTATAGCATTTGTAACGTCAGTCGCAGTCATTCCCAGTGCGGCAAGTTTGTCTGGTTTAAGCCATACACGCATACTAAAATCATCAGCACGGGTAAATACATCACCAACACCTTTAGCACGTAATAATGCGTCGCGCACAAACACATTGGTATAATTATCCAAAAATGGCACATTATGGCTTCCTTTTGGCGCATATATAGCCACAAGCATCAAAATACTTGGATTACGTTTACGTGTAGTTATGCCCAGGCGCTGTACTTCCTGCGGCAAAGTAGGTGTGGCAATACCAACACGATTTTGAACATCAAGCGCCGCAATATTAATATCAGTACCAACTTCAAAGTTGGCAGTAATAGTTACCTGGCCGTTGCTTGTACTGTTACTTTGCAAATAGGTCATGCCTGGCGTTCCATTAACCTGCACTTCTATGGGCGTTGCTACGGTCTGTTCAACTGTTAAAGCATCAGCGCCGATATAAGTACCGGTTATGCTTACAGTTGGCGGTGTAATTTCCGGATATTGTCCTACTGCAAGACTTAAGATAGATAGTATACCAACTATAACTATTACTAATGAAATAACAATTGCTGTAACTGGTCTTTTTATAAAGGTATCTGCGATCATTCTTTTTTTGTTTGTTAGAAAAAGCCTGTGTTATTTCCCTTGCTTTGCTTGTCCCGGAGTTTGTTGTGCATTGGGATTACCCAAGGTAATTTTACCGCCGTCGCGCAAGCGCTGAAAACCGTCAGTTATTACCTTATCGCCCTCATCCAAACCTTTTAAAACCACCACATTATTACCTATATGCGGTCCCAGGGTTACTTTATGCTGCTTGGCGATAGTATCCAGGCTCACAAACACAAAGAATTCGCCCATCTGCTCGTTTACCGCTTTTGATGGTATGATGATCCTATTGCCCGACTGTTCATTCAATACTTTTACTACACAACTCATTCCGTCTTTAAGCACGTCATCTTCATTTGGGAATTGAACCCTCACTTTAATAGTACCTGTCTGATTATTAACTCCTCTGTCAATAGCCAGTATCTTGCCCGGCTTATTATAGGTGGTAAATCCGTCGGATAATTGCAGCTTGAACGTTGAATCGGTGCCTTTTTTTTGGAGGTTATAAAACCTGTTGATATCCTGCTCATTGATCACAAAATCAACACCTATGGGATGTTCGCTTGATATGGTATTCAATAGAGTGGTACCCGGACTAACCTGGGCACCAAGCTTTACCTGCGAAATACCGATACGCCCTGTAAAAGGGGCTGTTATGAGTGAATAAGAAAGATCTGTTTTGGCCGATTCAACCTGGGCTTTTGCAACAGCCACCCCACTTTTGTTGGTCTCGTATGCAGCAACAGCCTGGTCAACAGTTTGGCGGGCTACAGCATCCTGTTTTTGCAGATAGGTATAGCGGTCAACATCTTTCTGAGCTTTTACCAGGTTAGCCTGCGCGCTTGATAGGTTGGCGACAGCCTGATCATATGCCGCAATATATTTACGGCGGTCTATTTCATATAATTCTTTTCCCTTCGGAACCACCTCCCCTTCCTTAAAAAATATCCCGGTTATAAAGCCGGTCACCTGACTGCGTAATTCCACTGAATTTAGCGCTACAACGCTTCCCTGAAATTGATCATAGTAAATAGCTTCCGCCTTTTTAACATCGGCAACACTTACCGGGGTTGGAGGAGGTGCGTTTTGTTTGGCAGGTTTTCCGCAAGATGTCCAGGCTAAAAGGGCTAAGGGACTTATCCAATATATGTATCTATTCTTCATGTGATTGATATTCAAATTTATTGTACAGTTAGTGTGCCCAGTGCTTTTTCCAAATCAATTTTACTCGACAATAACTGGAATAAGGAGTTGTAATAATTAAGTTCGGCCGTCCTCAAGTCAGATTGAGCTACAATAACATCAAGATAAGTTTTAATACCCTCCCTGTATTGTAAACTTACTACGGTATATACATCCTTAGCAAGTTCAACGTTTTGCTTAAGAAACTGCCAGTTTGTAAAATTACTCTTATAGCTGGCAAGCGCCTGCACGTATTCTGTATTAATAGTATTACGAGAATTAACAATGTCGAGGTCGGCGCGATCAACTTGCAGGCGTGCCTTACTAAGATTTTGCAGGCGTTTATTCCCCTGGAAAATCGGAATAGCCAGGGTTAAACCAGCATAAGCATTTGGAAATGATTTATTATAAAGCGTCGAAAAGCTATTACTTAAATAAAACAAATCGTAAACACCATTGGCAGATACTGATGGTAAAAAGCCCCATTTATAATAACTTACATTTACATTTTGAAGATTTTTCTGAGTTTGTAGCAATTGATATTCAATGCGGTTATTAACATCTAGTTTTTGATTGGTATCAATTGCAGCTTCACTCTCATATTTGGTAGAATCATAGGATAATGTTACTGTATTATTCGGGTTAAAGCCCATAATCTGTTTTAGATAGGCAAGCTTGCTTTTAATACTTTCTTCTGTTTGTTTACGGGTAGCCAGCGAATTATTTAATGCTATTGTAGCCTGTTTATAATCTGTTTTATCAACCACACCAGCCTGGTATCTTGAATAAGCATCTTTAAGGCTCCGTTGCAGCCGCACTATATCCTCATTTAAAATATCCAACTGCTTTTGCGATAGCAAAACATCAAAAAAGGCCTTACTTACATCTGATACTACATTGATTTGGCTGCTGGTAGTATTCTCTTTATAATAAAGTCTCGAATATTTTGATGCTTTAGAGGCTTGTAAAACATCATTATTATAAATAACCTGGCTGGCTTGCAACCCCAGGGTTGATAAGTTATTTATGTTTCCGGTATTAGAAGCCGTATTTGAGCTAGGTGTTATTGGGGTACCCTTAAAATAATAATCGTATAAACCTGAACCACTTATTTGCGGAAGCCATGCCGAAAGGCTTATATTAATATTACGCTCATTTATGGCTTCGTCAATGGCAGCTTGCCTTACTACAGGTTGATTTTTCAAAGCAAAGTCTACACATTGCTTTAAAGTGACTACCTTTGCAGCTGTATCCGCAGTTGTTTGTGCACAAAGCCGGAATGAGAAAAATAAAATAAAACTTAATAGTAATAGATAGCGTTGTTTTTCCATAGGGTAGATTGAGCATGCAAATTAAAGGCAATGGTTCCTATAAATTTTGATAAATTGCGGAACAATGCGAATTATGGCATTATTATGAATAAAAGAAAATTAGCAACAATATTTTTACTTAAATAACATAAAACCACTTACTTGCAAGGCGTTTTTTCTTCTTTTTTTAAAAAAATGAAAAAATGTGACACGAATTAAATAAAAAATTTAATTAATTTGCCTTGTGAGAATTTACATTGCCACATAAAGTATAATACAAACAGTATCAGTTGTCTAACACGAAAGTTATAAACTTGTTCATGATATTTTTACAATAAATTAAAGCAAGGCTAATACATGGGTAAAAAACTACATGACAAAATTGCGCTCTTTAAAGACGCAGAAATGGCCAGGAAGACGGGTTTATACCCTTATTTCAGGCCTATTGAATCCGGACAGGACACGGAGGTAATGATCGATGGTCAACGTGTGTTAATGTTCGGGTCAAACTCTTATCTTGGATTAACAAGTCATCCTAAAATTAAAGAAGCTTCTAAAAGAGCGATTGACAAATATGGCACAGGCTGTGCCGGATCAAGATTTTTGAACGGTACACTTGACATACATATAGAATTAGAGAATAGGCTAGCCAAATATGTTGGCAAGGAAGCTTCTGTTTTATTCAGTACCGGTTTCCAGGTAAACCTGGGCGTATTGTCAAGCATAACCGGCCGTAACGACTATTTAATATTGGATGAGTATGACCATGCCTCGTTAATAGATGGCAGTCGTCTTTCTTTTTCAAGAGTGATAAAATACGCTCACAATGATATGGCTGACCTTAGGCGCAAACTAAGCATCCTGCCCGAAGAAGCAGTTAAACTAATTGCAGTTGATGGCATATTCAGCATGGAAGGCGATATTGTTAAACTTCCTGAAATTGTTGAACTGGCTGAAGAGTTTGGTGCTAATATTATGGTGGATGATGCACACAGCCTTGGTGTGATCGGAGTTAATGGCGCCGGAACAGCCTCGCATTTTGGATTAACAGACGATGTTGACCTTATTATGGGCACATTCAGCAAATCACTGGCTTCTCTCGGTGGTTTCATAGCCAGCGATTTCGCCACAATCGATTACCTTAAACATCGCGCCCGCTCGTTAATGTTCAGTGCAAGTATGCCCCCTGGAGCTGTAGCAAGTGTTATTGCAGCTTTAGATATTATTGAATCAGAGCCCGAGCGTATTGCAAAATTGTGGGAAAATACAAATTATGCCCATAAATTATTAATTGACGAGGGGTTTGATCTTGGTCCTACAGAAAGCCCTATTTTGCCAATATATGTCCGCGATAACGAAAAAACTTTTCTGGTTACAAAACATCTGCAAAATTCAGGAGTGTTTGTGAACCCGGTTGTGTCTCCGGCAGTTCCCTCCGACTCATCTCTACTCCGTTTCTCACTGATGGCAACGCACACTTTTGGCCAGATAGAAGAAGCCATAGACAAAATAACCAAAGCATTTAAAGACGTTGGTGTAATAACAGTCAAAGAAAACATATAAACCATCATCCCGGCAAAAAACCGGGATGTTTTAGTTACTACCTGAAAATTAAATTGCCCCGATGAAACCATTGTGAGTTGCGATTAAAAACAATTACGTTACTTATAATAGCTTCATCACCTTTCAAAAACAAATTATCCCGATGAAAAAAATAGTTCCGGTTAGTTCCAAAAAAGATCTCGCTAAATTTATTGACTTCCCGCACGATCTCTATAAAGATGATCCAAACTATGTACCCGAATTATTTATTGCGCAGCGTGACATCTTAACCACCCATCCTTTTCATAAACACTCATCGCTGCAAACATTTTTAGCATATGATGATGATAAAATAGTTGGCCGTATTGCCGCTATATATAATACCAATCATAATCAATTCAATAACGTAAACGAGGGATTTTTTGGATTTTTTGATTGTATAAACGACCAGGAGGTTGCAAATCTTTTATTCGCTAAAGTGGCCGAGTGGCTAACAGATAAAAAAGTATCAAAA
>JAQBOK010000284.1 GCA_028288085.1 Mucilaginibacter sp. | reverse complement strand
GTTTGATATTGGTTTCATCTACAGCGAATACTTGTTTGGCCTTAATATTTATTGCGAGCTTACCCCGCTTGATATTAACCGCAACGCTTTGCCGGGTGGTGCACAAGCCACCTATTTGTTAACCGAGGATGGCTCAAGATTGCTTGATGAGGATGCAGGTAAATGGATAATAACAGGTCAAATCATTTCCATTACTCCAATTGCCGAACAAATTGGTTTAAACCGGTTAATGATTAATAACAGTTTCCCGCCAGAGG
Source organism: Mucilaginibacter sp. (assembly GCA_028288085.1). GTDB lineage: Bacteria > Bacteroidota > Bacteroidia > Sphingobacteriales > Sphingobacteriaceae > Mucilaginibacter. Next base: position 6,750 of record JAQBOK010000284.1, on the reverse strand, counting down.
CTTATTACTTTACCATTGCCCTCAAGTATGACGATGAGCATACTACACATACCATCACCCAAACCCAAACCATCCGTATTGACGACGCGGTAGACGAGCGATCTGTTTACCTTCGCTGGATAGGGTTAAGCGGAGCATGGAATTACTACCGGTTTGTTTATAACCAGGAAATTTCACTGGATGTGCAGAACGCCACTATCATCAAAAATTATGTATCTGACTGGGAAAAGCAGGATAGTATTGAAGAAGTGATAGGTAAAGATGCAGGGCAAAAAATGAAGGTAGTGGCCGAAGACCTTTCGATTAATGATATTAAGGGCCTGCAATCTATCAAGTATTCGCCCAAAGTGCAGATGTTGGTAAACAAGAACCCGGTGAAATGGCAAACCATTGTGATCAACACTGCTACCTACAGCGAATACGAAACCATGAACGGCCAGGCACCTTTTAGCGTCACATTTAATATGCCGTCAATCAATATACAAACGCAGTAGCTTAGTGGCAAGTAGCAAGATATTATTTCAAACTAATGTTATAACTACCTATCCTGATACCTGATACTAATTACTTGATACTCTCCCAAAATGAACCAACTCCAACTATACATTAACGAACAACTTGTCGACCTAAGCGATGACAGCCCTATTGCCCTCACCTTCCAGATCAATAACCTGGCAGATGTAAAAAACCAGCAGGGCAATACCAGCAACCAGTTTAAATTGCCCCTTACCCAGCGTAACCGTCAAATACTGGGTTTTCCGGATGATATTGCATTTACCACCAACCTTCCCTACCAGCAATACCAGGCAAAACTGGTACAGGATGGCCTCGAAATAATTCCCTATGGCATTGCCGAATTAAATGGCATCGAACAGGATAATGCCAACGTTACAGTACTATCCGGCAATGTAGATTTTTTTGATGCGATTGACGGTAAGCTGTATGAAATGGGCGATAGCACCAGTCAATGGAGCAACCTTGGGCAAAACCTGGTTTGGAAAGATTATGATCACGACTGGACAGTTGATAATGCCGCACACTCGCAAACCAAAACCGATGGCTGGATATGGCCCGTAGTTGATTACGGTCTCATAAGCACCTCTGATTACACCACTCCTATTGATATACGCTACCAGCGGCCGGGTTTTTTTATTAAAACGGCTATTGATCTATTACTAAAATCAGCCGGCTATAAAGGGAAAGGTTCATTATTAGATGATCCGCTTTATCCATTGCTCATTTGCCAGTTTAGCAATGGTAGTTTTGAACACGGTACCGATTATCAAACCCAACCCGATAATAGGGGAATGAGCGCTGAAAATAATTCGGGAACAATTCTGAACCATCCCGGTTCCAGCAACCCTGGCGGTGTTTTCTCGTGGAAAACGGTCATTTCAGATCCTTCAATTCAGTTTTCGGGCGATCTTTTTACATCAAACCGCACAAACGCTGTAAAGATTACGGTAACGTTTCCACATGTTTATCTTTCCGGTCGTGTAAATCATGATGAACATTCAAGCAGGCTTACGGCTACTATTTATTACCGCGACCCCGCCTATCCTTCCACTCCCGATAGCCCACTTGCCCCTATTACCTTCTCATTTGATGACGCCAGCGAAAATATAAACGGGAATAATCCAAAAGGGTGGACGCGCGATCATGGAAACGGCAGTAATATCCTGGGGCACATTGATCTTTATAATACTATTCTTTCATTTAGTACTACTGTACCTCAAAATGGCGGTATCTATATTGCTTACGTGTGGACGGGCTATAATCCCTCCTCCGCTTATATTTCTCCGGGTGCCACATTCTTAATAGAATCCCAGCAACAGAATTTGCAGTTTGGTCAGCCCATTCAATGTGAGCGTATTTTTCCGGATATTAGTCAGAAAGATCTTTTAAAAGATACCCTGCAGCGTTTTGGCATAATTTGTCAAACAGACAACTCCAACAAAACGGTATCCTTTAATTCGCTTCGCGACATTGTGAACAACATTCCCATTGCAAAGGATTGGACTTCCAAATGCCTTAACCAGGGCAAGCAGGTTTCTTTTCAACTGGGGAATTATGCCCAGGTTAATTATATGAGGTATAAGGAGGATGCGAACGTATTGCCTCTTAATTTCGCCAATTCGCAGATCAACGTGGCCGATACCACCCTTGCCCCTACTACCGATCTGTTTCAAAGTCAGTTTGGCCCTACCACAAACCGCGACTACATTGGTGGCACAATAGCGCAAATTAGAATGATCGATAACACCTCTGATAGTAATGATCTCAGTATAGGCGTATCACCCCGCATTCTTGTGGATCAAAAACGCGGCCTGCCTTATGATAAACCAGTTACATTTACCGATGGCACAAGCAATATTATTGTAAATGATATAATAAGCACACCGTATTTTTATAAGCCGGATGGCGATTACAATTTATGTTTTTGTGATATGCCCAGTTTAGGCACAACACCGCAACCCGGACTCAGAACCAAATATTATCCCGAGCTACAAAAAATTCTTGCCCAAACCAAAAAGGTGATAAGGTTTCTGTTGCTTACCCCACGCGATATATTAGACCTCGATCTGCTCATACCCATATACCTGCAGCAGGATGCGTCCTATTACTACATCAACAAAATTGATAGCTGGCGCAAAGGGCAACCCACTAAGGTAGAATTAGTAAAGTTGGGATAGGTATTTGATTATTATAAATTTCAGGAATCAATGATGAAAACTTGAAACGACTAATTGGTATCAGCTAAAAATATCTATCTCAAAAACAAACAATTAAAATAGATACACGTAATAATGCCTGAAAATATTGAAATAATATTTGCATTTAAGGTTTTCGACAATTATATTTACTAAAATTTTTAGCATTACAACTAACCCTTATCACATGAAAAAACTTTTAATTATTACATTATTTTTAATGCCATTTGTTGGATTTTCACAAACCAACAAACCAATTGAAGGCTTTTTAGGAATAAAATTTGGAAGCAGTAAAGCAATTGTGCTTGCTGCCATGAAAGCAAAAGGAGCAATATTTGACAAAAGCACTTCAGATAATGATGCTCTTACATTTACTAATGTCAAATTAGGCCCGAAAAAGGCAATTGGGCTTCTTGTTAGATTTTTGAATGATAAGGCCTTTGAAGCAAATTATATTTTTATGCCTGAATTGGAATCTCAAATACTCGATGTGTATAATGGTCTGATTGATGACGTAACCCGGGTTTATGGTGACGGTAAACCCACTCGGAAATACAATACACCTTATGAGGACGGTGATAATGATGGTGATAAGATAGTTGGCCTGAAACTTGGCGATATAAACTTTCACACTGTTTGGATTGATGCCAACAATAACACTATAAGAATCAGTATTAAAACTAATATGACGGTAAATTTTCAATACCAGGATAACGCCCTTGCCAAAGAGGCAATAGCAAAACAAAACGCAAAAGAAAAATCAGATTTATAAATATTATAATAGAAATAGGCTCTTTAGGAGCTTATTTTTTTCAAATACACTATGCCATTTAGCATATATAACATATCATCAGTTCAATAATTTATGGCAGACGACATTAGCAAAAAAATCACCATCGAGGTAGAGGCACAAACCGACAAACTCCAGCAAAACATTGCGGGCCTCAACCAAATCATCAACGAGTTGCTGGCCAACCAGCAAAAACTCACCTCAACAGGCAACGAAAACTCAGCGGCGTTTGAAAAAACTGCGGCTGCGGTCGATAAATACCAAAAGCAACTGGCAGGAGTTACCAAGCAGATCAGTTCCTTCAATTCAACCCTGAAATCGTCAACTTCCTCTTTGCAAAAAAGCCAGTCCCTAATTGAGGGCCTTGCCAAAGCCAATGATAAGTTGGCAAAATCAATTTCAAGTGGCGAATCCAAACTAAAGGGACTTGATATAAGCATAAAGGCATTGGCATCGTCGGCGCAAAGCCAGCAGGCCTCTACCAATAAAAGCAAAACAGCCCTGGATGCGCATAGTAAGAGCATGGCCGAGGGTATAAAGCAATCAAAGAAACTCCAAACAGGAATCGGCAGCGTAAGTAAGGGATTAAAAACGCAGCAATCACACGTTAAAAAAAGCGAAACAGCCTTTGGGATCCATCAAAAAACTTTAAAGTCCCTGGCTGCCCAATTTAATAAATTAGGTGGAATCACCGGGACTTTTGGCCCGGTTCTGTCAGAAGCATCTAAGGGTTTCAATTTCTTAAAAACCGGCCTTTCAATAGCCGAAACAGGTTTTAAAGGAGTTGGCGCAGCAATAGGTGAGGCAGGTTTTGGATTGCTTGTAGAGATCTTACAAAAAGTTATTGATTACTTTGCTCACACCACAAAGGGTACTAAGATATTGCAGGGCGTATTCTCGGCAGTTGGCACAGTGGTTGACCAGGTAACCGGGACCATTGATAATTTTAAGACGATTATTATTGATGCCCTCACCCACCCCATTGAAAGTATAAAGGCCCTGGGCAAAATGATCATGGAAAACATCATCAATCGCTTCACTGCATTTAGCGTAATCCTTGATGGTATACTTCACCTTGATTTTAAAAAGATAGCAAACGGAGCTGTACAGGCGCTTACCGGCGTAAGCGATGCTACTGATAAAATTGCAGTTGCCTTCACAAAAGTAAAAGATGGCATTGTGAAAACTACCGGTCAAATGGTAAAGGCGTACAACGACGGGTATACCCAGGCCACGACAATTGTAGATGTCCACGAAAAAAAGGTGAAGGAATCTTATGAAAGGATGATTGGGTATAGCCAAAAATACAAAAAAGAAATAAGCGGGAATGACTCATCACAAAGAACCGGCCCACTTGAGCAAGGGCACTCAGCAGGTGTAACCCCAGATAAAACCAATTCCCCAACCGATGGTCTTCAGTTAAACACATTACCTTTAGCCGGCGTCCAAGATTCAGAAAACAAAGTTGTTGCGATCAAAAAAACAGCGCTTCAGCAGGTAGAAGATTACGCAAAACAGTCGACAATCAAAATTGCAACATCCGCGTTAAGCGCACTTAATGCAGGCATCAAGCAGCAAAGTGACGCAAAAATTAAAGCCATGGAAGCCGATAAGGCTAATGAACTGAATAACAGCAGCCTTACATCAGCACAAAAATTAGCCATTCAAAATAAATATAAAAAGCAGGAAGATGCGATAAAAGCAAAGGCGTTTAAGCAGGAACAGGAAATAAATATCGCAAAAACACTAATGACTGCTGCCACGGCCGAAATAAAGCTATGGGATGATCCCGGCTTCCCTCTAGCAATAGCAATGAGTGCTGTACTTGCCGCGGAAACGGCTGCCCAAATCGCCACTATTGCCAAACAAAAACCACCGGCAATGGCCAAAGGAGGACATTTCAAGTCGGATGGCAAAGGCGCAGTGCTATCCGGTTACAGCCGTTCTGATGATACCAACGCCTATCTGCGTTCGGGCGAAGCGGTAGTGGTATCTGAAGCCATTCGTGATCCATGGGCGCGCAACCTGGTAAGCGCTATAAATGTGGCCTATGGCGGTCGCGATTTCTCGGTGCCAAACCTTGCCAGGGGATACGCCGTGGGAGGAATTTTTACGGATGGTGGCAATGCCAACCGGTACTATAACCAGCCAGTAAACGATCAAAAGAACCTGGCAAATACCGTAGCCTACCAAATGATCAACAACTTCCCTCCTGTTTATGTGGATGTGAAAGACGTTAACAATCAGCAAAATATTTTAGCACAGACAGTAAACAGGGTAAATCTTTAGCAGTGAGTAGCATTAAACTCACCCTAACTATTTTATACTATACCCACTCCTCATACTATCAATAACTTACCTGATACCCAAAAATGAACATCCAAATCGCAAACGCCTTATTTGACGACGGCATATTTTCTGAAATGTATAAAGCCGGATTCATCACTTCCAAGATCTTCACCTATCGTGAAATATATCTATGGGTACAGGCACAGGCAAAAACCCGCGGCATTACCAAAAACCAGGCAGTACAAGAGGCCGCCGGCAAATTCAATAAGGACGAACGCACCATCTGGCGGGCATTGAATAGTTTTGACGAGAATTGACTAAACCAATTGTAACAATTCCCCATCACTCAGCTCTAAATGATAAACGAAGTTTATCATGAATTGGAAATTGTCATTCAGGAAGAAAACAGCTACCCCAAAACCTAAAAAAAGCAAAACCCGCGAATGGATGGACGCCATACTGTTCGCTTTGGTTGCATCAACTATTATACGTGGTTTATTGTTTTCGGCCTATGCAATTCCATCAGGCTCAATGGAAGGCACCGAACTTACCGGCGATTACCTCTTTGTAAGTAAGTTTAGTTATGGGGCACGTATGCCTATCACACCGTTATCCATACCCTTTACAGAACCAACAGTTTATGGCGTAAAAACCTATTGGGATGCCATCAAATTACCCTACTTCCGTTTGCCGGGATTAACCCAAATAAAAAGAGGTGATATTGTAGTGTTTAATAAACCCGAAGAAGCAGATTCGGTATACAACAGACCAATAGATGAGCGCACCAACCTGATTAAAAGATGCCAGGCCACACCTGGGGATGTGCTAACTATTAAAAATGCCCAGGTATACATTAACGGCAGACCGGCAAAAAATGCCAGCCAGGCGCAAACCTCTTATACCGTAGTTACTGATGGCAACAATATAAACCCGCAAGTTTTTGATGACCTGCATATTGAA
>JAQBOK010000281.1 GCA_028288085.1 Mucilaginibacter sp. | reverse complement strand
TTTTAAGAAAGCAACTCACCGGGTTTATACCTCAAAAGATCATCCGAGTTATTTGAAGGTGAGGGTGATGTAAGTTCCTTCAAATATAGCGATGGGTTTGAAACACATCGCTATATTTGAATAACCTATCTCCTGAATATAAAAATGCTTAAAGAGATCGCTGATTTCTTACTTCAAAAAGATGAACCTGCAAGAAGTTGCCTGCTGGCTTTGAGGGAGCATATTCTTAACTACGATCCAAACATTACGGAAGTCTTCAAATTTAACATGCCTTTTTTTTGTTATAAGGGCGAAAGTTTTTGTTACCTGTCAGTTTACAAAAAAAATGGATTACCCTATGCCGGTTTTACAGATGGGAAAAGGATCGATCATCCTAATCTGATCATGGGAGATAGGGCGCGGATAAAAATATTGCCGCTTGATCCTGCAATTGATTTGCCGGTAGGGATTATCAACTCGGTATTGGAAGCGGCAATCCGCTTATGTAAATAAATATAGTAATGGGTTTTAAATCCATTGTTATATTTGAATATGAGAATCCTCAAATCTACACTATGCTTAGCTGTTTTTATGGCATTGTATATTTCAGTACGTGCCCAGCATAGCCACCAACCTTACATCCTCGAACATGAAAAAGACATTGCCAAAATTGAACCGGGTACCCATAATGGTGGTGGCAATACAACCGGCTACAGCTTTTTCTCCAAAGCCGACGGCTTAAAAATGGTGTTTCGCAAACGTGTATTGCATCCCGGTTCGGCTATTGGTTACCATTTGCAAAAAGTGGATGAAGTTTACTATATCATAAGTGGTACAGGAGAAATGAATATGAATGGCAAACTATTTACTGTAAAAGCGGGGGATGCGATATTAACCAGACCGGGCAGCTCGCACGGATTAAAGCAAACCGGGAAGGAAGACCTGGCGATTATCATATCTTATCAAACACAATAAACTTTGAGAGCGATCGACAATTATTATCTTCAAAAGGAAGAGCCTGTAAAAAGTTGTTTGCTGTTTTTGAGGGATCATATCCTCAACTTTGACAAGAACATCACCGAGGCATGGAAATATGGAATGCCCTTTTTTTGTTATAATGGTAAGATGTTTTGCTACCTGTGGGTTCATAAAAAGAATGGCTTACCTTACATCGGGATCGTGGAAGGAAAAAAGATAGATCATCCTGCATTAATTATGGAAGACCGGGCCAGGATGAAAATTATGCTGCTTGATCCCACTATTGATCTGCCAATAGATACGATAAATTTCATTTTAAATAAGGCGATTAGCTTTTATGATTAATTATTGCGTCCTGTAGCAAATACAACTTCCGGTTCGTAATATTTATAAAAACAACGCTATGTATAAGAATCTTTCCATCTTGCTATTATTGGTTTTACTTTGTTCGGGCTGCACCAAAAATCAGCAGAAATCTGCTTGTGGCATACAGGTTTGTTCGGATATTTTTATAACTATAGGTATTAACTTTACGGATAACACAGGTAAAGCTATTGCTGTAAAAAACTTCAGCGCTATAAACCAGCGCACTCACCTAAGCTTGGTGAGGACGGTTCCCTTAAATGAATTATTGATGCTCGGTTTTTACATCGTTGCGGATGACAGTATGCTGAAGCAATTATCAAGCGATGGCGATGATATTTTGATTTCAGGAACAGACCCGGCAACTAATCAAACTAAAACTGCTAACATTAAAATATCAGGTGGTTGCAATTGCCATGTAGCCAGGCTTACGGGGCCGGATGTCATTGCTTTTGATTGAATTTTATTCCAGCACCACGGTTTTATTTTTATAGATAAACACCCTGTCATCAAAAACCATCCTTAGGGCTTTGGCTAAAACAGCGGTCTCTATTTCTTTGCCGGCTTTCATCATATCATTGGCTGTAAGAGAATGGCTTGCCGATATGATTTGTTGAGCTATTATAGGCCCTTCGTCCAGTTCGTCGGTCACAAAGTGCGCGGTAGCGCCTATCAGCTTAACGCCACGCTCATAAGCTTGTTTATAGGGGTTAGCCCCTGCAAATGCCGGTAAAAAAGAATGATGTATATTGATGATCTGCTGCGGGAAACGGCCTACAAAGCCGGGTGATAAAACGCGCATGAACTTAGCTAGTACAATGTAATCGTATTCATATCCTGCTATTATATCAAGTACCTGTTTTTCAGATTCGGGAGAAGCGTTATTAAATATCACATGATGAAAAGGTATGTCAAATCGCTTGCATATATCTTCCAGGTTGGTATAATTCCCGATCACACATTGTACCGAAGCGCCCAGCGTTTTAAAATAATTGCGCACCAATATATCTGCCAGGCAATGATACTCTTTAGTTACCATCACAATGACCTTTTTCTCAGGGTTGGGATTTACCTTAACTATAGCATTCTGCGGCAGCAACTCATGTAATTTCTGCTCCAGGCTGCCATTGGATTGTTTATCAACCTCCAGGCGCATAAAAAATAGATCCGCTGTTTTGTCCACATGCTCATGCATAGAAAGGATGTTAAACCTTTCTTCGGCCAGCAGGCTTGATATTTTTGCAACCAGTCCAATCTGGTCTGCACATTGTATTACAATAACCATAGTTTAAATAAAGCCACAATATAACACTCTGATTTAAAGTATTAAATGTTTATTGTGTCTTATCATCGGTACATCATTCTTCCATTATACCTGTCGCACTCCAAAACATCAAATAGCCATTTTGAGATTTTTTGACTTTTATACCTGTAAGTTTCTTTGCAGAGTTTGTTTTTAACCTAAGCAAATGAATATTATGATGGTCTTTCTCGGTCATTTTGTCTCTTTTGCCCCATTTGGCCAGGTCAGTTGCAACGTAACTGAGGTTGGGATATTTCTCAGAAATGTTATTGTAATAATCTGGTAACAGGTAGTTTTTTGTTTCTACCCCATCATTATAAATCAATTCGAATTGAAGCGGGGATGGCCCCTCAGCACTGCTTAAACCAAGATATATTTCCGAATAATGACCTTTAGGGACTTTTATAACAAACTCTCCAACACCTGATACAAACCTTGCCTGGTTATGCATACTATCGGCATTATTATAATGAAGCATAATCTCCGGGTGTTGTTCGTTTGCGGGGAATGTCGACTTATCTGGTAGTGAGTGGGCATCTTTGTCTCCATTAAATTCGGCTGCCGCGTGTGTAAGATATCCGTTGCCGTCTCCATTTCCATCTATCCCTTTTGTCCAACTTACCAGTTTGCCGTTGGTGAGCGTAGTTATTGGCCGCGCATTCAATAAATAGGAAATATCTATCTGTATTATGTTACTTTTTTGCCAGGTAAAACAGCAGCAAATTATCCCTGCCGCAAAAAGTAATAACAGTCTTAAATTCATGATTAATATAGTTCGAAGCTAATTTGTACCAGTGGTTGTTTTCATCGGCTCATTTTTCCTGAAGCGGGCGCTGATTACAGCCAATCCGGCATCATTCAATTTAGAGGTGTTTTTTAATAGTTTAGCAAAATAGGCCACCTCCTTTTCGCTTGCCGGGCAGCCTATGCTTTCGCCATGCGTATCGAGGCCGGCACCTTCCGGGCGTATTTCTGAATCGGCAAGCAATGTACCTTTTGCATCCAGGATCAGCCAAAAAGGTAAACCTTCTTTCTCCCCTTTATATTTCTTTAACAGGTCAAGCGAACCGGGATTTTCCAGATTTTCTTTTCCGTGGTTTTCCAATACATCGATATAAGCGATCACGTAATTATCATCAAACATTTTTTTGCAAGCCGGATCATTGATAGATGCTTCCATTTTCTTGCACCAACCGCACCATGAGGCGTGGAAGATGACGATCACTTTTTTGTGCTCGTTTAAGGCTTTCGAACAGGCCTCTTTTAATACAGTTTCTGTTGGTGCAGGGGCTGATTGTGCAAAGCCTGTAGCGCTTAAAAGGGTAAGCAGTAAGATGGCGAGGTATGTTTTCATAATTAGCAGGTGGCTAGTAAGATATAAAAATACAGGTATTGTCGATGAATATCAAGAGGGATGTTACGATCAGGTTCCAGTATAAAAATTAAGCCGCCTTTTAGTATTCAAATAGGTCAAAGTGGGACAAAAAATCAAAAAAAGATTGTTGAAAACTTTTTGGTGGTAGAAAGTGGTAAAAAGTGGAAAAAGTACTTTACTTTTACTTTACAAATACTGTATAAGTGTAACTATGTCCCATTTCTTAGGCGAATTTGATTGTAAGCTTGATTCCAAAGGGAGGATGATGATCCCTTCGGGCCTCAAAAAGCAGCTTCCTGAGGCTGAGAAAGAGGGGCTTGTGATCAATCGTGGCTTCGAAAAGCACCTGGTGATCTATACCCGAAAGGAGTGGGATAAGATAGTGGATGACCTTAGTAAACTTAATCAATATGAGAAACGGACCCGCGAATTTATAAGATATTTTACCCGCGGCGCGTCTGAATTGACGCTCGATGCGTCGGGGAGGGTGTTGTTGCCAAAAGCTTTATTAGAATATGGTGGCATTAATGCCGATGTGGTGCTGGCTTGCCAGTTTAATAAAATAGAGGTTTGGGCAAAAGATGCCTATGAATCTCAAATGGATAATGAGCCGGATAATTTTGCCAACCTGGCCGAAGAAGTGATGGGAAAAGGAAGAAGGAGAGAAGATGAGTAACTACCATACACCGGTGATGTTGAAGGAATGTATCGACGGATTAAATATCCGCCCGGATGGTACCTATGTGGATGTGACCTTTGGCGGCGGCGGTCATTCGCGCGAGATTATGAAGCATTTGGGTGATGGCGGCCGTTTGCTGGCTTTTGACCAGGATGCTGATGCGCAGCAAAATGTAATAGAAGACGAACGCTTTGAATTTATCGATCAGAATTTCAGGTACCTGAAAAACTTTTGTCGTTTACATCACGCTCTCCCGGTTGATGGAATACTGGCCGACCTTGGCGTTTCATCTTACCAGTTTGACCAGGCCGAACGCGGGTTCTCTATCCGTTTTGACTCAGAGTTGGATATGAGAATGAACCAGTCGGGCACGCTGACAGCCAAGGAAGTTATTGGTACTTACAGCGAGGCTGATCTTCACCGCATATTCGGTATTTACGGCGAGATAAAGAATGCAAAATCATTAGCAAAAACAATAGTTACCGCACGGTTAAATACAACCATCAGTACTGTCGCCGATCTGAAAAATGTGATAGCGGGTTTAATTCCCCGGGGTAAAGAAAATAAATACTTAGCCCAGGTTTTCCAGGCATTGCGAATAGAAGTTAATCAGGAACTGGAAGCATTAAAGGATTTCTTGATCCAATCAGCCGATGTTCTTGTTTCCGGTGGACGGCTGGTGGTAATGTCTTACCATTCATTAGAAGATCGTCTGGTAAAAAACTTTATCGCCAAAGGCAAATTTAGCGGTGAGGTAGAGAAGGATTTTTATGGTAATGATCAAAA
>JAQBOK010000242.1 GCA_028288085.1 Mucilaginibacter sp. | reverse complement strand
GCCGATTGCGCTTATGTATTATATACATCGGGCAGTACCGGCAAGCCCAAGGGGATACCCATAAGCCATAAACAAATATGCCACTTGATACGGGCAGAGCAAACTATTTTTAATATAAATGCTGATGACAGGGTATACCAGGGGTTTTCAGTATCATTTGATATGTGGTGCGAGGAAACCTGGATAAGCTATTTTGCAGGTGCTACGCTTTGGGTTGCCGATAATACCACCTCAAAGGCAATAGATGAATTAAGCGATACTTTAAAAAAGGAAAACATTACCATATTGCATGCCGTGCCGAGTTTGCTGGCGGTAATGGAAGATAGCATACCCTCTTTAAGATTGGTTAACGCCGGGGGCGAGGCTTGTACACCACAGGTATTAGCCAAATGGGCAAAAGAAGGCATCCAGTTTTATAACAGCTATGGGCCAACGGAAACTACAGTTACTGCTACCATTGCGCGGTTAAATCCGGGCGATGCCATTGTAATAGGACAACCGCTGCCTAATTACAATTTGGCAGTTGTTGATGAAAAATTGAATCTGGTGCCTTTCGGTGAAGCAGGAGAACTGGTGATCACCGGGCCTGGTGTAGGGTCAGGCTATGTAAAATTGCCACAACTAACCCTTGAAAAATTTGTGCCCAAGCCTTCCTCACTTTCTGTGTTGCCAGGCGATAGGGTGTACCGTACAGGTGATGCTGCTATTATTAATAAAGACGGAAGTGTTGACTTGCAAGGGCGTTTTGACGACCAGATAAAACTGAGGGGTTACCGTATTGAACTGGGCGAAATAGAGACCCGGCTAAACAGCATCGCGGGGGTTAAGTCGGCCGCTGTTGCCGTAAGGAAGGATAGTGCCTTGCAGGATCAATTGGTTGGCTACGTGGTAATGGAAGACCGGGTTTGTATTGAGGAGAACCTTTTCAGGCTTGAACTGGCCAAAACCCTGCCATCATATATGGTGCCGGGAACCATAATTACTTTACCCGAAATGCCAAGGATGCCAAGCGGAAAGATCAACCGCAAGGCTTTACCTATCCCGGAAGCATTTGCGGCAGGACCGGACAGTTCTTCACAAGAAACAATTGACATGAGTGCCCCTGCGCATGACCGGATTTTGGCCGTGCTGCGAAAGATATTTCCGGGCAAACCCATTGACCCGTCGATGGATTTTTTTGATGACCTGGGCGGGCATTCCCTATTGGCAGCTGGTTTTGTATCCCAATTAAGGCGCGATGCCGGGTTGCCTCATGCTTCGTTAAAAGATGTTTATATCCACAGGCCTATAAGTACCCTGATAGCCGTTTGGGATAAAGAACCACAGGAGCAAAAAACAAGGACCAATAATTTTCAAAAAGTACCCTTGTGGCGTTATATCACCTGCTGGCTGGCTCAAACAATTTCGGTATTGGTCATTTATGGGCTTTTTGCTTTCCAGATTTTTATACCGTACCTTGGTTATTATTATGTAGATCAGGAAACCGGTAATGTGGGTTATTCTATTATTACATCACTGGTGTTGTTTTCATTGATACCGCCCATATTTACAGTTATTTGCGTGGGTACCAAATGGCTGATAATCGGCAGGTTTAAGGCAGGCGACTATCCATTGTGGGGTAGCTATTATTTTAGGTGGTGGCTTGTAAAAACCATGCAGCGCCTATTGCCGGCACAATTTCTGAACGGTACACCACTTTACCCATCTTACCTGCGTTTATTAGGTATGAAAATAGCACCCGACGCCCAGATCAGTGATTTTGGCTTTGGCGCCGAAGACCTCATCAGCATTGGCAGTGATGCCAGCCTGAGTTCGCAAACCAATCTGAACAACGCTTTTGTAGAAGATGGGATGCTAAAACTGCGACCCATAACCATTGGTGATCATGCTTACATAGGTAGCAGCGCTATGATAGCAGGTGACAGCGTGATAGAAGATTGGGGAGAGTTGCAGGATCTGAGCTACCTTCAGGCAGGTAATACCATTGCCTCAGGCGAAGTTTGGCAAGGCAGCCCCGCACAGTTGAAGGAGAAGAAAAACATTGAAGACCTGCCGCAGCCATTACAGGTATCCACCTTTACCCGCCGAAAATATAAAACGGTATTTATTTTGTTTATACTGGTTTTCCCTTTCATCATCCTGCTGCCACTGCTGCCAACTATCATCTCCATCAATAAACTGGATAACGCTGCTGATGATTATGATTTTACTTATATGATTGGCGCTCCTGTGCTTGCTTTGTTGTATATCCTGCTGTTTGCGGGCGAAACCATTCTTATCACCCGTATATTACAACGAAACGTAAAGCCCGGTAAATTCCCAATTTATAGCATGTTTTACGTTCGCAAGTGGTTTGCAGACCAGTTATTATCTTTAAACCTCATTGTTTTGCATCCCATTTATGCCACTGTATTTGTTTCGAGGTTCTTTAGGGCGCTTGGGGCCAAGATTGGTAAGGATACAGAAATATCAACTGCAAGCAGTGTAACTCATCCTTTACTGGAAATTGGGGATGGCGCCTTTGTTGCTGATGCGGTTACCTTAGGCGAAGCCGATGTGCGCGGGCAACAGTTGATATTAGACAAAACAACGATTGATAGCTACAGCTTTGTGGGCAACAGTGCGCTGATTCCGCAGGGTTACCATTTGAAAGGAAATATGCTGATAGGGGTTTTATCAACCCCACCCGATAAGGAACAAATGGCTAATAACGCCGCCCATGACTGGTTTGGTTCACCGGCTATCCCGCTTCCAAGACGACAGGAAAGTAACCAGTTTCCTGCTGAACTGACCATCCACCCCAAACGGCGGCGAAAACTGGCGCGGGGTACTGTGGAGTTTATCCGCATTATATTGCCCGAAAGCGCTATAATCTGTTTTTCTATCCTGTTTATTGCCTATGGACACGACCTGGTGACAGAGGAACCTTTGTGGAAGATCATCCTGTACTTTCCATTCTATTATTTGTTTTATATGGGTATCCCTGCATTTTTATTAACGGTGTTATTAAAATGGCTGTTCATAGGAAAATATAAACCACAACAAAAACCCATGTGGACCTGGAAGGTATGGCGCAGTGAGGCTATCACCTCAACATACGAGGCATTGGCTATCCCTTTTCTGCTGGAGTACCTGCAGGGAACACCCTGGCTGCCTTTGATGATGCGTCTCCTTGGGGTAAAAACCGGCAAACGTGTTTGGATGAACACCACCGACATTACGGAATTTGACATGGTGACTATTGGAGATGATGCTGCTTTAAACACAGACTGCGGCCCTCAAACGCACTTGTTTGAAGACCGGGTAATGAAAGTTGGAGCAGTAAAGATAGGGGCACGCAGCAGTATAGGTGCAGGAACCATTATTTTGTACGACAGTGAAGTTGGTGATGATACCAAAATTGAAGCATTATCTTTAGTAATGAAAGGTGAACGATTAGCACCGGGAACAGATTGGACAGGAAGCCCTGTGAAACCTGCGTAAATGCGCGACGCGTATCATTCACAAACAGTTACAATTCTGATAATTCAATATTATCCCAGGTTTGCTTTTTATAGTATCTGAACATTACCCAATTGATGAACAACGCAGGGATAATGCATATCCATATCACTATTTCCCAACGCATTATAAAATAGTGACCAAAACCAATACCGCCAATAAAAGCGAGGATCATAAGGGAAGTAATCATTTTACCTCCGCCTTGTTTGGCAACAACCGGCTTAGAAAAAGGCAGGCCTTTTACCATAAATAGCGCCATTAATATGCCATATATAAGGCTTACCAAAAAGGCAAGGATAATATCATTTATCGCCTGCGGCCCCCAAATTATCACAATAGCAATACTTAATACCAGGCAATACGGTAAAAAGTAAAGTGTTACTATCGCCTTGTACATGCCCGATAGTATTTTGCCCGGCTCGCCAATGGGCAGGGCATAATAAACCCAGGCTGATTTATATTTTTCAGACATGGATATGTTCATCAAAATAGCAGACATTATAAATGTGCTCAAATAGATCAAAAAAACATAGGTGTGGCCTGTTTGCAATTTGTCCCATCTGTTTGATATACTGTCCCCTTTACCATTTAATGCAAAATATATAAAGTAAATAGGCACATAGGCGAAGGCGGGGTATACCTTCATCTTAAATTCCCGGGTACGTGCGGCCAGTTTCCAGGTGATCCTGAAACCAGCATTTTCTACCGGGTCAGGAGCTATTAGATTGGAGAGCTTTTCTATTAGATTGAACTTACCTGCTTTTTTTATCAGCGTTGAGGAATTATTGTTGCCATCAGAAGTAGCTATGACAGATAAACGCCTGTTAAAGCCGGGGGCAAGCACCTTTGCCACAAACCATAAGCCAACTACAGGCAAGGTAAGCCCAATAATGGCCAGTAAACTTGTAATGGTATCTGAACGCCCCGAATGTATTAATAACTCATTTAAGGCTGCTATCCATACGGGTGGTAAAAGATAGGCCCACCAATGGGTAAGTAAATCGATATTTCCTAACACAGAAATATTGATCATTCTGGGCAGTAAATAGTAGGTGGCGAAGATCAATACAGAAAACCCTATCTGGAAATAGCTGATAATATCTTTAAACCGCTGCGGGCTTACAGATTTCATTAGCAGCAAGTAAATGATATTGACCATAAAGATGCTCAAAAAGGTAGCTTCGAGTATCTGTATGAAGAAAATAGGGACAGCCCATATACCGTCAACAAAACCTACAATTACTAATGCCGGCAGCCCCTGTAGTAAAGCCAGTCGCAATACATAAATGCTGATATGCAATATGCGCGATACGGCAATAGTGCGGTCGTTAACTGGCCGGGGCAATAGTATGAACTGGTCGCGGGTGTCTATCAGAACGGTAGTGAAATCTGATATCAGGGTAAGCGCCATCAGAACCATAAAGATGATGAAATAAAAAGTTTCACCCACATAGGGCATTTTATTCAGAGTAAGCACCAGACCTATAAAAAAACCCATCAACAGGGTAAAGAAATTAATGAGCCACGGCGATTGCTGGCCACTGTTTTTAGCGTTTTTGCGGGCGGCAAACATTGCCTTGGGCCGTCGGTTATCCATCAGCAGCTTTACGCGCAAAATCTCGTTAAGCTGA
>JAQBOK010000237.1 GCA_028288085.1 Mucilaginibacter sp. | reverse complement strand
TTAGGTGGTATATTCAATGGGGCAAAAATAATAAAGGTTCGCGTGTTTTTTTTTGAATAATTTTTATTAGAAATGGTGCATTGTAAAGCTTGTTATTGACTTTAGATAGTGTGGTGTCTTGGCAGTCGGTTTGATTTGCCTTGCAAATCAGTCAAAACCACGGGCCGCAATCTTTTGCCCTACTGCGTTCGCTCAAGGCTTTCGCTTCTGCAAAATTTGCTATGCCCCTCCTCCGCTCGTAGCCAGCATTGTTTTAGCTGATTTCGCCTGAAGCTGGTTTGCTGACGGGGGAATAAAAAAGCTTTTATTGTGATTATACAATCCTGCGGATTCTAACGCAGAAACGAAATACGAGGAAGATGATAATCAGCGCTGAAGAATTCAATGTTTGTTAGCGCCTGCAAATAGCTTTTCGCCTGCTTCTATGGGTACGCGCAATTGGTTCTCCTCCGGCGGTTTTGGACACGAGTATCCGCCGCCAAAAGCACAATATGGATTATACGCCTTATTAAAATCTATTACTATGCTGTCACCTTTTAAATCTGCTTTACTCAGATCGATATATCGCCCGCCTGTGTAAGTAACCGCGCCATTTGTATCATCGGTAAACGGAATAAACAAATAATTACTATACTCGGGCAGCTTTGACAGCGCGATACTGCTATACGCCATCAATTGCATCGGTTTACCTTTAAGCATAAACTTCAGCACTGCATAACCAATATATTGCTGGCCTGAACCGTTAAATGACGGCATCACAAAAGTTGGTGCATTTGATATGATCACTACTTTAGCCTCAACCCTGTAAGTACTATCGGCATCGTAAAAACGCAAAAATTGCAGGTCCGTTTCTTTTAAGGGAGAGCTTTTGTCTTTCAGGAAATCTTCAGTATACCCTTTACGGTACGCTGCAATTTGCGCCTTATAATCCTGTCCAAAACAATTCAGACTGGTCATAAATAGTAGAATGAAGAAATATTTCATGTTTATTTTAGAATAAAAGTGATGGTTGTGTTCCCGGTATTTTTTTCAGAATGAATTTTCCATTTACACCGGAGATTGATCAATGCTACAAGTTCCAGCTTCCGCGTTTTTTACTTCCCATGTGGTTCAGGCTGTCAAATCTATGAAAAGATCCCGTTCGAATTAAAATATTTAATACCGACCGGCCATGGCTGGCGTTTTAAACGGATTTTCGCGCATCATCGCGATCCCGAACGGGCATCCGTAGCAGCGATTATCATTCAAACCCTAAAATTTCTCTGTTTTGCTAAAACTATTATTTACGATTTTAGTTAAGCTTTTTATGGACACAAACAGGTTATCACAATCGCTTGCAAAGGCGTTGAACCAGCAAATGACAAATGAAGCGTTTAATGCGCAGATATATCTTGCCTATGCATCATGGGCAAGCAACGAGGGATACGATGGTATCGCGAATTTCCTCTTCAGGCATGCCAATGAGGAGCGCAATCATATGATGAAAATACTGGAGTTTATTTTAAAAAGGGGCGCGAAGGTAGTGGTGAGCGCTATACCTGCACCCGGCCCGGACCCATTAAACGTGAACGACTGTTTTGAAAAAGTATTTAAATCGGAAGTAGAAAATACTGCTTCTATTTACAGCATTGTAAACATGAGCATGGAAGAAAAGGATTGGGCAACCTGGAATTTTATGCAATGGTTTGTTAAAGAACAAACTGAAGAGGAAACACTGGCGATGGATCTGTTGTCGAAGATAAAAGTTGCCGGTGGTGCAACGGCCAACAATGATGCCCTATATGTGCTTGATAATGATTTGGCTAAAACGCCTGATGACGCAAAACTGGCACAAGATGCAACCGCAGCCAATCCGTAGATCAACAGAACAAAAAATAAACTTACAATTGTAACTGTAGCGAGAACTGCCAGAAACGCTGGTCTTTGAGGCCATTTAGAGGATCAGAACCTAAATTATAGCTTGCCCCGAGCGATACTGACGATGTACTGGTGCTGAGCAGGTAATAACTGATGCCTGTTTTTAATAATTTAGTATAACGCTCGCCATTACCGGTATTGTTTACCGCCGCGTAACGGTTAATATAATCAAATGCGAATTCAAGTAATTTTTGGGGAGCTTCTAATTTCTTAATTTTAACCTTTTTGAGAACCCCATCCACTTCTTTACAAATGGTTACACTATCATCTTTTTTCTTTTTATTCCATGCAAATGATGCAGACAGATCAACTAATGGTCTCAGGATAGACCCGGTTGCTTGTTTATCAGAAGTCATTAGTTGCTGGTATTGCGCTTCTACGGATGGGGTTAACTGATACGTGTATTTTTCATTGGATAAATAGCCGGGCCTCCCCAGGTCAAAACCCTTATTTTTGGAGCGATACAAGGAAAAATTGAGCGTAGCGGCAAGCGAATTGCTGCTATCAACCCGGTCGCGTATATATTTGAGGTTACCTGTCCAAACAGGAGTAACATGATTACCATTACGCTTAAACCATGAGAAATTATATCCTGCCTGATAATTGTATTGCTGGCTATCTACCAATGTATTTCGATGAAATTCTGCTACTAACTTAGAGGTGAAGGGGCCGCTGCTCAATCTACTCAAAGTAACTGATGCGCCTGCATCTACCAGCCAATTACTTTTCCCGGTACCCGGAATAGTCAGTTGCAACATTGCAGGACTTTGCTGCAAATCAGAGGTTTGAAAGGACTGACGAAGCTGAAATTTTCCAAAAAAAGGAGTTGTATCCTTTTTCATACAAAATGCATTAACCCATAGGCTAATGCATAATATAATCAGCCCTACTTTTTTCATTCTCCCAGTTTTTGTTTGATCAGATCAATTACGTTCTGTACAGTCATGTCGCTCGTGATTTCCGAATTACTAACGCCTGTACCCGATTTTGCTGATTTCACATATTGATCCAACTGTTGTGCCAGGTCATTACACATGTTATCATTAAAATTCAAGTCTGAAAGTGCTGAATCATTATTGATATCATCGATTGAACCATTCAGTTGTGATACATCAAGTATCCGTTGTTTTACGTCGTTTTCAGTAGTTGAGGCCATTTACTTTTTGCTTTAATAATTATAACCTTTCATAATGCTATATTAAGCAATTATGATGCAAAAACCATCGCATTTTCGCAGTATTTTAAGAGTATTTTCATAGTATTCTGTTATTTGGAATACACTTCCAACATATCTTTTTATTTAAAGCGTATAAAATTCGCTTTGTCCCAATTTTTATTTTTAAATTGTACAACCACAATATAATCATAGCCAGAATACCGGTTTTCACGTCTGTTAAACTTTAAAACTATGATAACGCCAAATCACCTTTCAATTCTCGGAATCATTCACACCGCTATCAGTATTATCGCGCTACTGGTTGCTTTTTACGCTTTGTTTCGCAACGGCAAGATCGATCCGGCAACCGGGCCAGGTAAATTATATATCTTATTAACTATCATCACATGCGTTACCGGCTTTCCCATCATGAAAACAGGGCACTTTACTCCGGGCCATTATGTAGCAATAACCATTTTGATATTGTTACCACTCGGGGTATATGTCCGTTCACTTCGTATATTTGGTAAACTAGCCGACTATGTACAGGTCATTTTTCTGTCAACGACGATCTTTCTTTCCCTAATTCCGGCTATAGTTGAAACATTAACAAGGTTACCAATTAGTAAACCCATCGCCGAAGGTCCAAACGCACCTATCATTCAAAATGGGCTCGCGGCTTTAGCGCTTCTTTATTTTATAGGCGTAATATACCAGCTTGTGAAGCTAAGGTCCAGAAGAAAAACAGCCAAAGCACCTGATAGCACTGTTAAGCTCGGCTGACACGCCGATTGCATCCAGTAAATACAAAAGCCTTTTGATATAACCTAAAACGCTTTCTATTCCGTGTTCTTAATCGTATTTTTATAAATAACTCACCAAATAGCTTAATGTCCCAAAAGGAGCTTTACCCAAAAGTTTATTTATATAGAAGAATAGTTCGCGCAAAATTATTTATTGATGCCCACTTTGCAGAGAAAATAGATCTTAACAATATTGCAGATGAAGCTTTTTTTCAAATTCCACTTTATCCGGCTTTTCAGTACTATTTATAAGATGACCCCGTATCAATATCTATCTTCAACCAGGATAGAAAAAGCAAAACAACTACTGGCAACAAACTTAACAATTGCACAAGTATGTTATACCGTTGGCTTTGAGAGTGTGAGTTCGTTCGCAGGGCTTTTTAAACACATGGCTGGTCAAACACCTGCCACTTATCAGCTTCAACAACACCAAAAACTAATTGCTGTAGTCAAAACGCCACTCAAATTTATACCAAATTGTTTTGCAGAAAAAAATGGCTGGACTCAATATAGCAATTCTGAAGAAGCGCATCAATAAGTAAGTATCCATCTTTGCTTTATCAATCAACATTAAAACTTTTCTAATGATCACAAAAATGAACCACGTTAGTGTCTTTGTCCTGGATCAGAACAGCGCTTATGAGTTTTACGTTAATAAACTTGGATTTAAAGTAAATACTGATGCCGAAATGGGTTCCGGCATGCGCTGGCTAACCATCAATCCACCAGAACAACCTGATCTTGAAATCGCCTTAATGGCCATTAATGAGGGAACGATGTTCACAAAAGAATCCGCGGCACAAATGCGGGATCTGGTAAGTAAGGGCACTTTTGGCTATGGTGTATTTGAATGTGATAATTTGTTGGTTACCTACGAAGAACTGAAAGCAAAAGGGGTTGAATTCACCAAACAGCCAACCCAGGAATTTTATGCTTTTGAAGCTTTATTTAAAGATGACTCCGGCAACTGGTTTTCGCTAGGGCAAAAAGCTGACTAAGAAAAATCAAAAAAAACAGCTAACAATCAACCACTTGTAAATTAATACTCAAAGTGGTTTTTGCTTTTTGTCTGAATTATTGTTTGCTATGCTGGTATTTATAGTGCAATTGTTTTAACGTTTCTTCTGATGCCGAATCCGACGAAACACCATATCCAGAAACCAATATCCCTTTTAAACCCGATCTGGAAACAAGCGCATAAACGGTAGCTTCATCAGCCGGATCAGATTGGCCTTCGTATCGATAAAGGTCGGCTATTTCAAATTCAGCTGCCGGATACTCCTTATCGCCCACTGTTAGTTTATCTTTTTGCAGATTAAAATCTAAAGTGTAGCCCTGTTGATGGAGTTTTTCTACAGCCTCGGTAATAGTGGCATAATGGAATTGTTGTTTCATAGATATCGGGTATTATAAAAGTAAAGTTACCAAATACACATTAAGTAATTACTATAAAAAATCATAGTTTACTGTAGCACATTCAATATCAAATTCGTTATATAGAATATAAAATGTATTTAAACATATCTGTATTATGAAAATTTCTAAAAGCACTTCGAAAAGATCAGTGGCAAGGCTCGGTGTAGTATGTTTGCTATCTGTATTACTGTCTTCCTGTTTAAAAGACAATAATAAAACTTACATTACGCCACCGGCGGCCTTAGTAACATTTATCCAGGCCTCTCCGGATGAACCACCATTAAATTTCTTTCTAAACAATAATAGGGTCAATATAAATCCGCTTGGTTATGGTAGCCAGATCGATTATTTCAGGGCATTTACAGGCCATAGGACGGTTAATTTTTATAATTCTACCACTATGGCTACTATTTTGCAGGATACCGTTTATCTTAATGCAAATGTAACTTATTCCCTTTTTTTAGCTAATACTGCAAGTCACCCCGAAATTCTTTTGCTCACAGATTCAATCAGCAGACCTGCTTCTGGCAAGGCCACTGTGCGCTTTGTTAACTTAAGCCCCAATGCGCCCCCGGTAGACCTGGTGAATGCAGGCACTACAATGGTTTCAAATAAAGCATATAAAGGCTTCTCTTCATTTTTACCTGTTGATGGAAATAAGGGCTACACTTTTACAGTAGTACAGCATGGCACTAGTACGGTTTTGGCGACCCTGGCAAATGTAAATCTCAACAGCAATACTGTTTATACCATATGGTTTCATGGCA
>JAQBOK010000226.1 GCA_028288085.1 Mucilaginibacter sp. | reverse complement strand
ATAGGTTAGATGAATAGAATACTAACAGGATAACGAGCGAATGGTAATAACGTTTCATAAGAAAACTCCCGGGAACGTTCCCGGGAATTTGAATAGTAAGGTGTTAAACAACAAATCCCGCCATTTGGGCAGGATTTGTTAAATATCAGGAGTGCTTTTTTATGGCCACAAATTTTCTGGGTAGGTGCCATTTGCCACCAATTCAGAAATGCTTTTTTGTACGATAGGCTTATCCTCCTTATAGGTAACTCCAAACCATTTAGATGCGGTTGGAATTACTTTGAATGTAGCCGTTCCGCTTTTTATCAGTTCATCTGCTGCAAGGGGAATAAAGAATTCTGATTTGGGATTATTTTCGTTTGCCTCTACGAATTTTGCGAACATAGGTTCACTCTGTTTGAATACAGCAGGAGTAAAGCCCCAAAAATTCATGGATACACGGGTATTGCTATCAAGGGGATGTTCGCCTTCACTATCTTTATAAGCAACACTGCTGTCTTCTTTAAAATAAACTTCGGTACGTTCGTTTATCTCTATCATGTTACCGTTATCATCAACCTTACAAACTCCCCGTGAAACCGATCCGTAGTCAGACAAAGTTCTATCTACCTGGTAGCCTATCAATGAATAGGTGTCATCAGCAACTTCAGTAGTTAAAAACTTGGCCATTTTTTCAAATGCGTCCTTACCATAATAGTCGTCGGCATTAATAACGCAAAAAGGCTCGTGCACCTGGTCGCGTGCAGCTAACACAGCGTGCATAGTACCCCAGGGTTTTGCCCTTTCGATAGTTTTATCAATACCAAAAGGTTTGAGGTCATAACTTTGAAAAACATAATCAGTTTCTACCCGGCCCTTTAGCTTAGGTTCAAATATTGCTTTAAATGGCTCGGCAAATTCTTCGCGTATAATGAAACTGATCTTACCGAATCCGGCGTTGATCGCATCATAAATGGAGTAATCAATAATAGTTTCGCCATTGGGGCCAAAACCGTCAATTTGTTTCATGCTTCCATAGCGGCTGGCCATACCCGCGGCCAATATCAGTAGTGTAGGTTTCATAGTTTTTTAAGGTGCCATGTACAGCACTTGATGGTAATATATATGTTTTTAATTATTGTGAAATAACATTTATACTTAAAATGTTTGAATAATGTTTATTTAATGTACTTGAAATCCTGCCCGTCTTTAACGTTCAGCAATACTTCATATATCAGGCGGATCACATTATCCACATCTTCTTTGTGTATCATTTCAACTGTAGTATGCATATAGCGTAACGGTAATGATATTAATGCTGATGGTACACCATCATTGGAGTAGGCAAAGGCGTCCGTATCAGTACCGGTTGATCGCGACGAGGCCTGGCGCTGAAATGGAATTTCCTCCTTCTCTGCCGTTTCTATAAGCAATTTATTAACGTTGTTTTGTACTGCCGGAGCATACGATACCACAGGACCTTTACCGCAGGCAAGGTCGCCCTGGGTAATCTTACTGATCATAGGGGTTTGGGTATCATGTGTAACATCCGTAACTATAGCCAAATTAGGTTTTATATGATGCGCGATCATCTCTGCCCCGCGCAACCCGATCTCTTCCTGTACCGCGTTTACAATGTATAAGCCAAATGGCAGTTTCTTTTTGTTTTCTTTCAGCAACCGGGCAACTTCCGCTATCATAAAACCACCGGCACGGTTATCCAGCGCACGGCCTACATAGTAGCGGTCGTTAAGTATCATAAACTCGTCTTGATAGGTAATAACGCAACCTACATGGATACCCAATTTTTCAACTTCTTCCTTTGTGGTGCATCCGCAATCAAGGAAAATGTTTTTTAATGTTGGGGCTTCTTCTTTTTCGCCCGAACGCGTATGGATAGCAGGCCATCCAAATACTGCGGTAACAGGTCCTTTATCAGTATGGATATTAACCCGTTTGGATGGCGCTATCTGATGATCTGAACCACCGTTGCGTATCACATAGATTAAACCATCGCTGGTGATATAATTTACGAACCATGATATTTCATCGGCGTGGGCCTCAATAACTACTTTATATTTTGCTTTTGGGTTGATGATGCCCACTGCAGTTCCATAATTGTCTACATAGTGCTCATCAATATACGGTTTAATATAATCAAGCCATAGTTTTTGACCTTGCCACTCAAAACCGGTGGGAGAAGGGTTATTGATATATTTTTCGAAAAAAGCTAATGAGGTTTTGTTCACCACCTCAACATGATGCTTTTTTTCTGCTTTCTTTTTAGACATAAAATGATGTTTGAACTGTTTTTAATAGCTATGGCAAATATAGTAAAGCTTGGGATAAAGCTGTATGTTAACAAATTTTAGCCAACACATTTATTAATTATTGCTGAATTAACATTGGATTCATTTACCTATAGTTTCTTTGCAGCGAGTAATTTTTTTTCAAGATTAGTTTAGTTGACTGATGCCGGTTTGATTTAATGATCAAACCGGTTTTTTGATGCCTTTTTCCAATATCTCATAATCAAACCCGTTTTTTGAAAATAGCTTGCCGGTATGCAAGTAACCAGCTTTGAGATAAAAACCAATAGCTGATACGCGGGCATTACACCATATGGTTGTACCACCTTCTGATTCTGCGAATTCTTCAACCCGGTTTAAAAGACTATTGCCAATACCCATTTTCTGAAAGTCGGGCAATACCGCCAACTTGCGAAACTGAAATATAATTCCATCCTGGAAAAGCGAAATAATACCCACCAATTTATCCTCAGTAAAAGCTCCGAAGTGTATGCCCTCATTATC
>JAQBOK010000217.1 GCA_028288085.1 Mucilaginibacter sp. | reverse complement strand
TTAGGTTGATCTTTTTTTAATTCATTAATTGCTTTTTTTCGCCAGATGATATCAATACCCAGCGACAGAAAATGGTTCAGAAAATCGTAGGTTTTGGATATATTATTGAACATTTCGGCCACCTGCTGCTTTTTGGTGCCCTGTTCATCGGTATAGGGAGTAACTGTTTTGCTCATTTGGGAGCAAAGATAGGTTGAATTGTTGGAAGGTTGTAAAATTGAAAGGTTTTGCAGCGGTGGTAGTTAGGTTCTAGAGTTGATTTGGCTGTTAATAAGTATCAATGATTCTTTTCCTCCCGAGCCTAGTATTGTCCCACATATAAATGAGACGTGTAAGCAAAACATCAAATGATCGCCTTTTATTTTATATTCTTCTTCACCCGAAGATTTAATTGTTATAGATATATCTTTTTCTAAATTATTAAATCGGGGATCTAGTTTTGAAAATAACTGACTATCAAAGTTTTTTAAAAATTCATTTAAAATCATCATATCATATTCCAATTTATGAGCTATAGAATTTCTTAACTTGTTTAGAAGTTTCAATTCGTTGTATAGTGATTTATTTAACTTAAATAATCCTAGAATTTTGGATACTTCCACTTTATTGCTGTAGGTAAATCTAGCTTCTTGAATATTTATTTTTTCGATTGATTTCATTTCAATGAATTTTTCAAGTGCGTATTCGGTTAGGAGATGTCCTTTAACTATAGCTGTGTCAAAATCTTTACATTTCGATAGGTGTTCATGAAATTTATTCATTATTAGATCCATTTAAAATTTCTCATTGGTTTTAATTCTAAAAGATAATACAAGTCCGGGCTAGCACAAGGCTTGACATTGTTACTTCCCCAACGCCAGTAGCCCTTTCACATCCAACGCTTTGGTAAACATGGTCATATCGCCGTTATCATCTTTGGGCCACTCTTCTTTAGGCCTGTCCCAATACAATTCAACACCATTGCCGTCAGGGTCGTCCAAATAAATAGCTTCTGATACACCATGATCTGATGCACCTGTAATAGGGTATTTATTGTCAATAAGACGTTGCAATATAGCAGCCAGATCTTTTCTTTCAGGATATAATATGGCAGTATGGTATAACCCGGGTGAGGTTTCGTGTGCAGGCGGCTGGCCTTTGCTGTGCCAGGTATTCAAGCCGATATGGTGATGATATCCTCCTGCAGATATAAAAGCAGCCTGATCGCCATACTTCATCATCAACTCAAAACCAAGCAATCCGCAGTAAAAATCTAATGACTTTTGCAGATCGCTCACCTTTAAATGTACGTGACCAATGCGGGTGTTTGCGGGTACCTTATATTCTTCCATGTCAAATTATATGTTACAACATCAAATTTACAACAAACTAATTCTACCTTTGTAGCATGATTGTAAAATCTGCCGAATTCATTTGCAGTAACACCCAAGTATCCAAATTGCCGCCGCCGGTAAAACCCGAATATGCTTTTATCGGCAGATCAAATGTAGGGAAATCATCCCTCATTAATATGCTTACGGCCAAAAAGGGATTGGCAAAAACGTCGCAAACACCAGGCAAAACACAACTTATCAACCATTTTTTAATTAACGATAGCTGGTATATTGTCGATTTGCCCGGGTATGGTTATGCACGGGCATCAAAAAGCAAAAAAGCCGACTGGGATAAGTTTATACATACCTATCTTG
Source organism: Mucilaginibacter sp. (assembly GCA_028288085.1). GTDB lineage: Bacteria > Bacteroidota > Bacteroidia > Sphingobacteriales > Sphingobacteriaceae > Mucilaginibacter. Next base: position 20,030 of record JAQBOK010000217.1, on the reverse strand, counting down.
ATAAGCGCGAAAGCCTGCAATGTGTAATGGCATTGATTGATAGCCGCCTTGAACCTCAAAAGATCGATATAGAATTTTGTAACTGGCTTGGCGAAAAGGGCTTATCCTTCGTTTTGGTTTTTACCAAAACGGATAAACAATCAAGCGTAAAAACCGATCAGAATGTGGCCAAGTTTAAAAAGGCATTATTGGCAACCTTTGATGAAGTTCCGGATTGTTTTTTCACCTCAGCCGAAACCCATTTGGGGCACGATGAGGTTTTGAATTTCATTGATGGAATAAACAGGAAATTTGAAAAACCAGAGTTTGACTCTGAATTCTATAAATAAAATGAAAAAATATCTTTCATTAGTCACGTTTTCGCATACCATATTTGCAATGCCATTTGCCTTCATCGGCTTTTTTTTGGCGGTAACTACTACCACTAATCATTTCGAATGGCAAAAACTGGTGATGATGCTTTTTTGCATGATTTTCGCCCGCAATTCGGCTATGGCATTCAACCGTTACCTTGATAGAAATATAGATGCAAAAAATCCGCGTACCAAAGTGCGCGATATCCCTGCAGGGAGAATAAGCCCAACCGCTGCCTTAGTTTTTACATTGGTCAACTGTGCCCTGTTCATCATAACTACCTGGTTCATCAACAAGCTTTGCTTTTACCTTTCGCCGGTAGCATTACTGGTTGTTTTAGGGTACAGCGCAACCAAAAGATTTACTGCCCTTTGTCATTTGGTTTTAGGTTTAGGGTTATCACTTGCCCCTATTGGCGCCTACCTTGTAGTAACCGGTCAATTTGCCTTACTTCCTGTATTCTTCTCACTATCAGTATTATGCTGGGTGAGTGGTTTTGATATTATTTATGCCTTGCAGGATGAAGATTTCGACCGTAATGAAAAACTACATTCTATACCGGCATGGCTTGGTAAAGTAAATGCATTACGGCTATCCAGCTTCTTGCATGTGTTATCAGCAGCATTTATTATTATGCCGGCAATTTTTACGGTGGTTGGCTGGCCTTATTATGTGGGTATCGCATTCTTCTGCACTATGCTCATCTACCAGCATCGCCTGGTAAAACCTAATGACCTTAGCCGGGTTAACTTTGCTTTTATGACCACCAACGGTATAGCAAGCGTGGTATTTGCCGCATTCTTTCTATTAGACAGGGCGTTGACTATACACGGGGTTGTATTTGGTATTCACCTATAAAAACTTAAATTGCTGGTTATGGAAGCATCAGCGGCGCTTAACATTTTTAGAAAATATTTAGAGCGGTTTGTTGTATTCAACGAGGCCGAGTGGATAGTGTTTACCCAGCATCTGAGTTTTAGCAGTCTAAAAAAGAAACATTATTTTACCGAACCAGGCAAAGTTTGTGATAAGGTTGGTTTTATAGTGACTGGCGCCGTGCGCTACTTTCACATTAAAGATGGCGAAGATATTACAGGTTATTTCAGTTTCGAAAACGAGTTCGTAAGTTCCTATAAAAGTTATTTAACAGGTTTGCCTGGTTATACTTATGTACAGGCTTTGGAAGACACCAAATTGATCACCTTTACCCGCCGGGATATGGAGCAAATGCTGGCAAACCCTATGCTGGCCTATAAAATGGAACGTTTTGGCCGCCTGGTAGCGGAACATTACCTATGCTGTTATGAAGACCGTGTAATTTCCTTCCTCACCCAAACTCCCGAAGAGCGTTACCTGCAACTACTAAGTACCGGTAAAGAAATATTGCAACGGATGCCACAACACTATATTGCTCATTTTTTGGGTATTACACCGGTTTCGCTTTCGCGGATACGGAGACGGGTGATGGTTAGCTCTGCCTAAATCCTCTCCGGTAGGAAGCACTTTTAATGCAGTCTTGAACAATATCTGATATTCTTTCTAAAAACTTTTTTAAAGGCACCCCTGAATGGGGAGATTATTCATTAAATTATTTGATTTATTATTTTTGATTTATCATTAAGGTTTTCATGAGTACTGTTTAGAGCGAACTGGTCTTTTCTTATCTTTTGTTAACGTTTTAGGCAGCAACGGCCCTGTACATTTGTATTAATCAAAACAGAAAAAATATGCACACCATATTAGGAGCCGGCGGTACAGTAGCCAATGCACTTACCCGCGAACTATTAAACAACAACGAAACCATCCGCCTGGTTAGCCGCAAGCCTACCCTGTTACAGGGTAAAAACCTCACCTGGAAAAAAGCTGATCTGCTAAATTATGCCGAACTGCTTGAAGCCGTTAAAGGTTCAACTGTGATCTATTTAACCGCCGGGTTGATATATGATAAAACCATTTGGCAACAGCAATGGCCTGTGGTTATGCAAAACTTTATCAACCTCGGTAAAGAAACCGGTGCAAGACTGATCTTCTTCGACAATGTGTACATGTATGGCCTGGTTAATGGACCGATGCTTGAAACCACACCGTACAACCCATGCAGTATAAAGGGGGAAGTACGTGCGGCTATAGCTACTAAATTGATGGATGAAGCAAAAGCCGGCAACATCAAAGCAAGCATTGCCCGCGCTGCTGATTTTTACGGAACAGAAACTATGAACAGCTTTTTTGATATGATGGTGCTGGATAAGTATGCCAAAAAACAAAGCGCACAATGGATAGGCGACCCTAAAAAGCTGCATAACTTCAGCTACATTCCAGATATGGGTAAAGGGATGTATTTGCTCGGCCAAAATCCGGATAGTGATAACCAGATCTGGCACATGCCTACTGCTGCACCATTATCAGGTAAACAATTTATTGATTTGGCAGCCGGCATTTATGGCGTTGATCCAAAATACATGGCAGTAAAGAAACTGATGCTTCAACTTTACGGCTTGTTTAACAAACCGGTGCAAGGCTCAGTTGAGATGTATTATCAATATGTTAATGATTATAACTTTAACTCGGATAAATTTGAAAAGGCTTTTAATTTTAAACCAACTATTTATGAGGATGGGGTAAAGTTGATGTCAGAAACATTGTATAAAAAATCATAAAGCCGTAGCGTCATGGACAACAATTTCTGTTGCCATCCTTGGAGGGGTGAAGAATGGCAATCGCACTTAAATTAATCTGACATCGCATTGCAACTTTTGGCGTCCCGGTGTTTATGTCTTGCAGACTAATCTGCATATTTGCACATCTGCACATCAAAAGACCATGATCCACAAAAAAACAAGAACATACCTGCCCCAAGACATTGAGATTAAATGGGAAACCCTTGAGCCGTTTTTCAAGGAGTTAACAGAACGCCCCATTAATTCCGTTGAAGAATTGGAACACTGGCTGCATGACCGCAGCGAGCTGGAAGCTGCTTTGGAAGAAGATTTTGCCTGGCGGTATATCCGCATGACCTGCGATACCCTTAGCGAGGAGCTACTTCAAAAGTTTCAGTATTTCGCAACAGAGATAGAACCAAAGATTGCCCCTTACAGTAATGAACTCAACAAAAAACTGGTAAACAGTGTATGGGTTGATAAATTGGACCATAAGAAATATTTCATATACCTGCGTAGTGTAAAAAAATCTCTCGAACTATTTAGGGAAGAAAATATTCCTTTACAAACTGAGATACAGGTTGAACAGCAAAAATATCAGTCGATAACCGGCTCAATGTCTGTTCATATTGGCGACAAGGAATTTACACTGGAGCAGGCAGCTGTGTTTCTGAAAGATACCGACCGCAGCAAAAGACAGGAAGTGTGGGAGAAAATAACCTTCCGTCGCCTGCAGGATAAAGACCAACTTAACCAACTTTTTGATCACCTGCGTGCCTTGAGGCACAAGGTTGCTTTAAATGCCGAATTTGAAAATTTCAGGGATTATATGTTCCAGGCATTAGGGCGCTTTGATTATACGCCGCAGGATTGCTATGCTTTTCACGAAGCTATTGAAAAAGAAATAGTGCCTATTTTACATGAGCAGGCAGAAAAAAGGAAACAGGCATTAGCGCTTGAAAGCCTTAAACCATGGGACCTGGATGTAGATATATCTGGCAAGCCTGCTTTAAAGCCATTTCAAAACGGTAACGAACTGATAGAAAAATCTATTCAATGCTTTAGTAACATCAGTCGTTATTTGGGCGAGCGCCTGGAGATCATGAAAGAGAACCAACTGTTTGATGTGGAAAGCCGCAAGGGAAAAGCGCCGGGAGGCTATAATTTCCCACTTGCCGAAACCGGAGCACCTTTCATTTTTATGAACTCGGCCAATACCTTCCGCGACCTGACCACAATGGTACACGAGGGCGGCCACGCGGTACACACTTTCCTTACTGCCGATCTTGAACTGAATGATTTTAAACATTGCCCGTCAGAAGTGGCCGAATTGGCTTCTATGTCAATGGAATTGATATCTATGGATAACTGGGATGTGTATTTTGATAATGAAGAAGACCTGAAACGTGCTAAACGCGACCAACTCTTTGATGTTTTGAAGACTTTGCCCTGGGTAGCAGTTGTTGACCAATATCAGCACTGGATATACACTAACTTTGATCATACAGATGAGCAACGCACCGAAGCGTGGTTACAGATATATGAACGTTTTGGCGCTAGCTTTGCCGACTGGGACGAACACAAGGAAGCAGAAGCTAACCTTTGGCAAAAACAACTGCACATATTCGAGGTGCCTTTTTATTATATTGAATATGGTATGGCTCAATTAGGCGCGATTGCTGTTTGGAAAAACTACAAGGAAAACCCCGAAAAAGGATTGCAGCAATATTTGGATGCACTAAAGCTGGGCTATACCAAAACCATTAAAGAAATATACGAAACAGCAGGTATCAAATTTGATTTCAGTGCAGCTTATGTCAAGGAATTGGCTGAGTTTGTAAAGGCTGAAATGGATAAGCTGTAATCTTTTAAAAAGAGCATCTCGGCAAATAAAACGTTTGCTTTATATTATAATAAGAATGGCCTTCTGCTTTTAAACTGAAGGCCATTCTTATTTATCATGAAACTTTAAATTATAGTCTGTATTATTTAGAATGACACATTAAACTTCCCGTCGGCTATAACTTTGGTAGCATTTTGGGCGCCGCTATTACCAACATTTATATTAGTTGAAACCAGGTTACCTTTAAACGTACCCTGAATAGAGGAGGAGCTTACAGCAGTTATGGTAACACTTACCAAATTTGCGCTGCTATCGTCATTAAGAAAATCACTATCAGGTGTTGATAACAACAGTAGTGGCTCATCATCCGGACTATTGGCTGATGAGCTATACGTTTTCCCGGCAGTTATGGTTCCATTTAAGGTTATAGCTAAGCTGGTACCATTTGCTGCTGTACCTTGTATAGTAGTAATTGTTATACCCTGTATAGTGCCTTTAGCGCCTATTGCATGGGTGTTAAAGGTTGTAGCAATACCATCAACAGTTGCAGTAATTGTTGCTGAAGGAGCAGGATCTTTCTTTTTACATGAATTTAAAGTTACTACACCAAAAACCAGGGTTAATACGATTAGGGTCTTAATTACTTTCATTTGCTTTTTTGAATTTGTATGGTTTTTTATTTGTTTTTCTCTGTTTAAATATCATTTAATACAATACCGGCTCTTAAACAGTTTAAGAGATTTTATTCCGGTCATCTATAGGGGGGAATTAATCTTTTCTACGGAATTTATACGGATTTAGTAAAACTATGTTGCAGATAATACGACAGTTATCTGCGTAAAATAATGCTTAGGGGCCCCTATTATTTTACTTGTAAATAATTCTAATTTCATTACACCATCTTCAGAATGCATCCAAAATAGCATCATTTAAAATTAGAATTTTATACATAAACAGCTATTTAACAGCAAATTATGACAATTAAATGGCGACCAACCTGCAATACTTAAAACTTTTTTACGCCTAATAGAGTTATCTAAGTCTATGAAAAAGATAATAATATTTTTTAGTGCACTGTTTCTGGTGAATACAGTATTTGGCCAGGCCTTTAAACCAGTAAAGATGGATAGCCTGGTAACGATCTCCTTACCCGCTGTTCATGGTAAAAAAGATACTTTGGGTCAACAAATATTTTCTGGCACCACTGATTTGGGTTATATGATAGCCATAAGAGAACCTAATGCAAAAAATAATCAGCCTTTAAAAAAGGAGAAGGATCTTAATTCAGTATTGAAAAAATATATCCAGGATATCCAAAGCCAATCAGGCGGGGGCAGTGCCCAGTTTGTACGCGATACAACAGTAGGTACATTAAAAGCAAAAGAATTTACTTTAGTAATGAAGGATGCCAATGGTGATACACAATACAGGCGTTTTTTATTAATTTATACCCTGGATGCAACCTATACATTTGAGTATGGCTATCCCGAATCACGTAAAGAACTGGTAAAGGATGAACCAAAGACCTTTTTCAGCTCAATAAAACTTTCGCCTGAATTGCAGCGGAATGACCAATATACCGATACAAGGAAGTCAACCAGTATTAGTACAAATCTGATAATAGCTATTGCAGGAGGTATTGTATTGATATTGGGTATTATTTGGCTAATATTTAGAAAAAAAAAGAATAGCAGCGAGTTTGCCTCTTAATTAACGGAGCAATCCCCGTTGCCATTTTGGTTGCTGTATAAATGCTTTATTATCCAGCCAATACAACCAGGCAACTGTTATGATCACGCCGAGCGCTGAACCGACGGTTACATCCTCAAAAAAATGTTCGCTTAAATACATTCGCGAATAGCCTACCATTATAGCGATGAGTAAGAATATGGTCCCCAACGCCTTATTCTTACTCCAGTAGGCAAATAGCACAGCTAACGAAAATGCGGTTACCGTATGGCCTGACGGAAAACTGTGAGTGCTTAAAATATCAACATCTTTAACAAAGTGTATGCGGCTCAGCTGATCTTTAAAGTACATTTTTGGTCGGGGTGCATCAACACTGTACTTGATGATCTGTGCAATAATAGCAGTAACAGCAAAAGCTGTAGCCACAATTAATGCTTTACGGTAATTGAACAATGTCATGATAACGGCAATTGCCACAGCAGTCCACCCGTTACCTAAATTAGTAACATAAGGAGCAATCCAATCGTAAAAAGGATTGTACATACTGTTCACAGCAAAATAAATTGTTTCGCGTGAGCAGGTTAATTTAATTGTTAAACAAACACATAAAATCATCAAGTAAGGGATAAAAAGCCATTTTATTCTCTGGAATACCTCACTTATGTTCCTTTTCATGGGCGCAAGTTAATAGAATAGGTTTTTAATTCAATGCAAAAAAATAGTTATGTTTGGGCTCAGCCTAACATTTGAAACTGAATGTCTAAAAGTATATTTCGTAAAAAATCCATTGAAAGGATATTATCTGATGTCGCAAGCGGATTTAGTGATAGCGAACACTCAGAAGCCCATCTTAAAAAGGAGCTTGGGGTAAGAGACCTTACCCTTATGGGTATTGCAGCCGTAGTAGGTGCCGGGATATTTTCAACTATAGGAGTAGCATCATTTCATGGAGGACCTGGTGTTAGTATATTATTTATTATAACCGCTGTTACTTGCGGCTTTTCGGCCTTGTGCTATGCGGAGTTTGCCGCACGCATTCCCGTGGCCGGTAGTGCTTATACTTATGCATACGCCTCATTTGGCGAACTGATAGCTTGGATAATTGGTTGGGATTTGCTGATGGAATATGCCATAGGAAATATAGCTGTTGCTATATCATGGAGCGGCTATTTTGTTAATCTGCTTGAAGGGTTTCATATTCATATGCCCAGGTATTTAACCATGGATTATGTGTCTGCTTTGCGGGCAAACGATCAATTACATGATCTGATAGCCAGTAAGCATTTTGACGATATTACGGACACCCTTAAAGGCGATGCGCTGGCGTGGACTACAGCCCCGGGTATCGGCAATTTTAAATTGATTGCCAACCTGCCTGCCCTTGCCATTGTATTCGCGATAACTTACCTGGTATATATAGGTATACGGGAAACCAAAAAGGCTACCAATGCCATGGTTATTTTAAAAGTGGCTATCGTGATCGGTGTGATTATTATTGGCTTTTTTTATGTAACACCAGCCAATTGGCACCCTTTTTTACCGAACGGCTTTAGTGGGATGATGAAAGGCGTTTCGGGCGTTTTCTTTGCCTATATAGGCTTTGATGCGATATCCACAACCGCCGAAGAATGTGATAATCCGCAGCGCGATTTACCGCGGGGTATGATCTATTCACTGGTTATCTGTACTGTACTTTACATATTGATAGCCCTGGTGCTTACCGGCATGGTAAGTTATAAGGATCTTAACGTAGAAGATCCATTAGCATTTGTTTTTGCAAAAGTTGGCCTTCACAATATCAGTTATATTATTTCCATAAGCGCGGTAATAGCTACTGCAAGTGTGTTATTGATCTTCCAGTTAGGTCAGCCGCGTATCTGGATGAGTATGAGCAGGGACGGGTTGCTGCCAAAAGCTTTTTCACGTATCCACCCAAAATACCATACACCGTCTTTCGCTACTATTGTCACCGGGCTACTGGTAGCAATACCGGCATTGTTCATGAACCTTACAGAGGTAACAGATTTAACGAGCATAGGTACCTTATTCGCTTTTGTATTGGTATGTGGCGGTGTGCTTTTGTTGCCGCATGAAGCAGCTTTGAAAGGACGGTTCAAACTTCCTTATTTTAATGGCAGATGGGTAGTACCATTTATAACGATCATCATATTTGCCGGCTGCATCTATTTTAAGCCACCCGCACAGGTGGATATGGCATTGGGTAAAAGACTGAAGGAAAGGACAACAATTTTTGAAAGCCTGAACGTTGCCGAAAAAGCAGCTCTTTACAATAAAGCAGTTGCCATTTACGGTCGCGCTACTAATAAAAATACTACTGCTGATACCTATATAAAGGGCCTTGAAGATGATAAATTTAACGATGCGGTACGGGCAACATCTTTACCTGAAACACAGAAATATTATTTAGGCTTTAAGGGAATAATCTACAATTTCCCAAACTATCTTTTCTTTATCCTGATTGTCATCATTAGTATTTACACATTTATTCGTAATTTTTCGGTGATACCTGTACTTGGGTTAATGAGTTGTTTTTACCTCATGACCGAACTTGGTTATACCAACTGGCTAAGGTTTTTGATTTGGCTTGTTATTGGCCTTGTAATATATTTTACATATAGCTACAAGCATAGTTTAATGGGCAAAGAAAGCAGGGCGAATGCTTAATAATATGCAGATGTATGAATTACAGATGAATAGGCCCAACGGTGATGATTGATAAAAGCCGTGGATAAAAAAATACGCGCGAATCTGCAGATTCGCACGTATAAATATTAAAACTCCATCTTTAACTAAAATGAACCCACTTTGAATACTGTAACCATCATTGGATTATTAGCTGCTTTTGGCACAACGGTTTCGTTTTTACCGCAGGCCATCAAAACCATACAAACTAAGGATACTTCGGGAATATCATTATCAATGTATGCCTTATTTACTACAGGCACTTTACTATGGCTAATCTATGGTCTGTTGAGCAACAGTTTGCCGGTAACTATAGCAAATGCTATCACTTTTGTGTTTGCCAGTATTATTTTGATCTATAAGATCAAGTATAAATAATTGGGAGTGTATCCTCTTTATAGCTGCATAGCGAATGACATTCCCGGCGTTCCGTTTTGATAGGTAGGCATTAGCATAGTTTTTCTACCCGTTTTATTGTCAGTATGTGTTAGCGCGTTTCGGATGTAGGGATAAATCAAATAAGCAGCCTTGGTTGAAAGGACGCCAAAGCCTGCACCGGCAACAACATCACTGAACCAATGATCCCTGTTATACATCCTGAAAACGCCTGTGGTAACAGCAAAAGTATAACCCAGCACTGTGTATACCGGAGACTTATCTGAATACTCCTGGGCCAAAAATTCGGCCCCCATAAATGCAATAGATGTATGCCCGGATGGAAAAGACAAATAATCAGCTCCATTAGGCCGTAAACGATGAGTAGTATATTTGGTAAGGTAACCGCTCAGACCTAAAATTCCCCCTGATAATCCAAGCAATGCAGTACGGTCAATAAACCTGTTTTTACCTTCAACGCCAACCAGGTTTAAACCATATACCATAGCAATTGGAGCAAACTGAAAATAACTTTCGGCTTTGGTGTTAAAATTAGGATCAGTCCGTTGGATATCACCATGTAGATAATAATCAATCCGGCGTATTGGATGAATCACAAAAGAAGATGCGCCATAAGCGATCAAAGCAGTTGGGATAACAAGTGTAACCACTTTACTATGCAAATGCTTAACGGTATCAGGAGCGGTTAAAAGGTCCTTTTTTATGGTGTCAGTGATCTGAGCATTGGCATTAAATGAAATAATGCAAAATAAGGCGAATATGATCTTTTTCAACTATAGGTATATTTAATGTTTACATAGTAGCCAGCAGAGTAATACAAAACTCTGTTAACATTCTGTTAACAATCTGTAGTAGAAATGTTTTTAATTGACACGCTGAATTTCAACCGTTTCGGGGTCGGCAAGCATCAAAGGAACCTTCTCTACGGTAACAAAGCTCAGATCGAGCCCAAAACCACGTTCTTCGGATAAGCTGACCTTTTTTAGATAGAAATAAAATACCATGATAGCTTTTTCGTAAAAAGAAAGGTTATGCGACCGGGAAACCACTTTTTCAATTACTACAAACCTGAAATCTCCCACTATTTTATGTCTGCTCAATGATTTGTAGGTACTCGTAATATTCACTTCGCCCTTTTTTACCAGGTCTTCCACCACTTTTCTGAAAAGAAGATTGATCTGCTGTTCCACCCTGAATCCCAGTTTAAAATCTATGCGGATCAACTTGTTTGGCACCAAAAAATCAACCTCATATTCGCGTTTATAGGGTTCATCAACTACATCAACATGCACAAGCCAGTAAACATCAGCCCGCTTGGGCTGCTTCTGTAAAATGGAGTAAACAATCTTTGATTCAACTTCTGAATTAAAATTAGCGCTTGTTAAATAAACCAGCTGCGATGCGTATTTAGGTACTGTTTCGTCATCACTTAATTCCTTGATGATATTAAAATAATCCTCAATCGCTATAAATTTAACATAGCGGTTCCTGATCTTTCTTGCAGTATGCCAGCTCCACATAATGGAGAACAAAACCGCACCAATTGATAAGGTAAACCATCCGCCGTGTACAAATTTCACCAGGTTACCGGTCAAAAATACACCCTCAATAAATAAGTATACGATTAAAAATATGGCTATAACGTAGGTCGGAAACTTCCTTTTAGCTAAAAATTTAGACACCAGTATAGTTGTCATCAGCATGGCTACTGTAATACTTAAGCCGTAAGCAGCTTCCATGTTCGCCGAGAACCGGAACAATAATACTACCCCAACACAACCGGCACATAATAACCAGTTAACACTTGGTACATATAATTGGCCTTTTTGCTCGGTAGGGTAGTTTATTCTAACTTTTGGCCATAAATTCAACCTCACTGCTTCGGCAATCAGCGTAAATGATCCCGAAATAAGCGCCTGGCTCGCTATAATAGCCGCCACAGTTGCTATACCAATTCCATAAAGCAGGAACCATGAGGGCATAATAGCGTAAAATGGGTTATGTAGGTTAAGGTCCATTTTACTTCCATTATGCTGCAATAGCCATACTGCCTGGCCAAGATAATTAAGCACAAGACAGCTTTTAACATATATCCAGCTGATCTGGATATTCTTGCGGCCGCAATGACCAAGGTCGGAATATAAAGCCTCTGCACCCGTAGTACACAAAAACACGGCGCCGATAATGATCAAAGCGTTAGGGTTGGTGCTTAATAAAATGTATGCATAATAAGGGTTAAGTGCTTTAAATATAGAAGGCGATTGTATTATAAGTGCAAAACCCAATACACCCATCATGGTAAACCAAATAAACATCATTGGCCCAAAAGCCTTGCCCACAAGCGATGTCCCGAATTGCTGGATTATAAAAAGGGCTATTATAATAGCTATTACAATAGGAACTGTATGCAAATGAGGATAAAAAGTCTGAAGCCCTTCTATTGCTGATGATATGGTAATTGGAGGAGTAATGATACCATCGGCAAGCAATGCGCAGCCTCCTACCACCGCAGGCACTATTAACCATTTTGCCTTACGCCGCACCAGTGAGAATAAAGAGAATATCCCCCCCTCTCCCTTGTTATCTGCACGTAATGTAATAACTACATACTTTAATGTGGTTTGCAAGGTTAGTGTCCAAAAAATACAGGATACCCCTCCCAATATCAAGGTTTCTGAAATATGCTGGAAACCAACGATGGCTTTAAATACATATAACGGAGACGTACCGATATCACCGTAAATGATGCCTAAACTTATAAGAAGTCCCGCTACGGACAGCTTTTGCAGATCTTTATGAGTTGTCACTTTATAAAAATAGAATTTTATTGATATTAAATGTTAATTTTATAACTAATACTGCCTTAATACGTATAAAGGATCGGGCAAATATGTAACTAATAAAATCCTTTTTTGTTAAATTTTGTTAAAATGTTTTATAAAAGCGCCGGGGTTTAAATTGATGAGCGCATTATTTATACTTTTGTACAGGATATTTGAGCATGAGGCAAAATTTTACTTATACTTTTTCGTGGATTACTGTTCTTGCTATGGCGATATTCATGAATTTTGCCTTTGCAAATGGTATTAAACCCCAAAAAAGCGACACAACCATTATCCATCTCCAAAAAAACAGGTTAAGTACATCTAAAAGTATGTCATCTAAAAATGGCTTGCATTTAGCATTACCTCCCTTAAGGCCTGCAGCTACCTCCAGCGTCAAATTGAATGTTGTTCGTAATGATGACAAACTATTAAACGATGTACAGGTATATCCAAATCCTATTACTGATCAGATCAATGTGAAGTACTCATTATCAAGAAATGCCATTGTTACTGTAAAAATAATGGATGTATTGGGTAATGACGTCGTTACCTTACTCTCACAAAGAATAGAAGCTGGTGAACAAAGCTTTTCTTATCCATTAAACAATAAACTTGCCCGTGGATTTTATTTCATCCGGGTTGTTGCCGGTACCGAGTCGGTGATCAAAAGAATATCTGTTTTATAGTCTCTTATTATTCTCCTGAAAATAATTTTTAATTTCATTTGAATTTCGGATATCGAATGTTCAATTTCGGATTTAGTTTTTTATAGCTTAGAATTGATATTTTTATGAAGATAATTGCAATAGGCCGCAACTATGCCGAGCATGCCAAAGAATTGAATAATCCGGTGCCTGTTGTTCCGGTAATATTTATGAAACCGGATACTGCCCTCCTCAAAGAAAACAAACCTTTTTACCACCCTGATTTTTCGGAAGATATCCATCACGAGATAGAAATTGTATTAAAGATCAATAAGGAAGGGAAACATGTTAACGAAAAATTTGCAGCAGGTTACTTTGATGAAATTGCTTTAGGGGTAGATTTTACCGCCCGCGATATTCAGCAACGGCATAAGGAAAAAGGCTTGCCATGGGAACTGGCAAAGGCATTTGATGGCTCGGCCCCAATAAGTAATTTTGTTCAAAAGGCTCAATTCGCTGACATTTATAATCTAAATTTCAGGCTAGACGTAAATCAGCAAACCCGGCAGCAAGGTAACACCAAAGACCTGTTGTTCTCATTCGAACGCATCATTGTATTTGTATCAAAATATATCACGCTTAAAAAAGGCGACCTGATATTTACCGGTACACCCCAAGGAGTTGGCAAAGTAAATATTGGCGACAGGCTGGAAGGTTATTTAGAAAATGAGAAAATGCTTGATTTTTACGTTAAGTAAGCATGATAAAAAGAATCACTGCTACAATCTTCATTTTTCTGGGCCTTTACTTTAATTGCATTGCACAGGCGCCAATACAAACAAAACTATACCCTCAAAATTTTTTCCGCTATCCGCTTGATCTGCCACCTGCTACGGCAGGGTCATTTGGCGAACTAAGGCCAAATCATTTTCATTCGGGGCTTGATTTTAGAACTAACGGACGGACAGGGTACCCTGTTCATGCGGCTTATGATGGCTATGTTTCACGCCTCCGGGTTCAGTTTGGGGGGTTTGGTAACGCCATTTACATTACCCACCCAAACGGTTATACCACGGTTTACGGGCACATTGAACGTTTTACACCCGAAATGGAACAACTGATACGTACCCAACAGGCACAGCAGCAAAGTTTTGAAGTTGATTTTAATTTGCTGCCCACCCAGTTGATGTATTGTAAGGACGATGTCATAGCCTGGTCGGGTAATGCCGGGGCTTCCGCAGGGCCACACTTACATTTCGAGATCAGGGATACTCAAACAGAACAAACCATCAATCCACAACTTTTTGGATTAACCATACCCGATAAGGTTTCTCCCACCCTCGGCACAATTTGTATCTATCATTTAGGTAATGCTCCATTCAGTGAAAAAACACCACGCCAGTTCTTCCCGCTCACAGGCGCTGCAGGCAGCTACCACTTAAAACATCCGGAAATGATCGCGGCCAGCGGTGCAACCGGCTTTGGTATAACTGCTACTGACATGAACAGCGCGTCGTTCAATCATAATGGTATCTATTCTATCGAGCTTAAACTGGATGGAGCAACGGTTTATACCTTTGCAGCTGAGCACTTTGCTTTCGACCAAACGCACGCCATCAATGCCTATATCGACTACCCTACTTTTCTAAACTCACACCGTTTTATACAAAAATGTTTCATATTGCCGGGCAGCAAAATATCACTTTATCCGCAATCTGTTAATGGTGGAGTGATCAATTTTAACGATGGCCTGATTCATGAAGTGGAGTATGTTGTAAAAGACATTGCAGGTAATACCTCCACATTAAAGCTAAAGATAAGATCGGGTACCCCAAAACCTACTGAACTATCCGGCATCATTAACGCCGTTACTAATCGTTTCCATTATGATAAGCAGAACGAATTCAGTAATGACAAAGTAAAAGTGATCATTCCTACGGGCAACCTGTATGATGATCTTGATTTTACTTATTCTACCCTACCCAAAAAGCCGGGTACATTTTCGGTTGTGCACCGCATCCATAACCGGTTCACTCCTATAAATGACATTTTTGAACTATGGATAAAACCTGATAGCAACATAGGCCAGCGTACCGGTAAAGCTGTTATTGTAAATACAGAAGGTGTGTGCGAAGGGGGAACTTACCAGGATGGCTACATTAAAGCCAATGCACGCACATTTGGTGATTACTATATTAAACTTGATACTGTGCCCCCCGTTATCCATCCGTTAAATATTAAAAACGGCAGCAATATGGCCGCGCTTAAGCGTATCAACTTCAAAATAGGTGATAACCTATCAGGTATAAAAAGCTATATCGGCAAAATTGACGGCAAATGGGTTTTAATGGTGTGGGATTATAAAACTAAGGTTCTAAGTTATACATTTGATAACAGCATATCACGCGGTAAACATATGTTTGATTTAACCGTTACTGATAACAAGGACAATATTTCACAATTCAACGCATATTTTTTTAAGTAATATGGCAAAACCAAAAGAGGGCGACAAGGCCCCCGAATTCACCGCAAAAGACCAGAATGGCAAAACCATTTCGCTTTCTGATTTTAAAGGCAAGCAGGTAATACTTTATTTTTATCCAAAGGATGACACCCCTGGTTGCACAGCGGAAGCATGCGATTTCAGGGATAATTACCAGTCGCTGCTTGGAAAAGGCTTTGCTGTAATCGGTGTGAGTACTGATGACGAAAAATCACATAAAAAATTTGAGAGCAAATACAGTTTGCCTTTCCCGTTGATAGCTGATCCCGATAAACAAATTGTTGAGGCCTATGGCGTTTGGGTTGAAAAAAACATGTATGGCAAAAAGTATATGGGCACTGCACGCACTACTTTTTTAATAGATGGTAATGGGGTTATTACCACCGTGATTGACAAGGTGGATACCAAAAACTCTTCTCAGCAAGTGCTTGATCTATTACAATAAAAACAAAATTATATCTATTTTCGTCAAAAAATATAGATAAACTATAAATACGATACATGTCGGTTCAGGTTGATGATGCAGAGATTTTAAGTAAATTCCAGGATGAAAAAACCCGGAACGAAGCTTTTAACCTGCTATTAAAAAAATACCAGCAAAAACTTTACTGGCATATCCGTCGCATGGTGGTGGATCATGATGATGCCGACGATTTGATACAGGATACTTTTGTAAAAGTTTGGAAAAACCTTCCTGGCTTTCGCAGCGATGCACAATTATATACCTGGATGTACAGGATAGCAACAAATGAATGCATCACTTTCCTGAATAAGAAAAAACAAAAAAATAATATTTCGCTGGATGAGATGCCTTATGATTTGGCTGATACATTGGCCGACTCAACCTATTTTAATGGCGACCAGGCACAGCTTAAATTACAGCAGGCTATTTTAACACTTCCCGAAAAACAAAGGCTGGTATTTAATATGAAATATTATGATGATATGAAATATGAAGAGATGTCTGATGTACTTGGAACAAGTGTTGGCGCATTAAAGGCATCGTTCCATTTGGCGGTTAAAAAAATCGAAACATTTTTATTATCGCGAGATTAAATTTAAATTTATTTTAAACCTTTGGACATGACTTTCATCTATATAAGGATATGAACAGCGAGAGAGGAAATAGGGAATGGCTAAATGAATATATGTCACTTAAACAGGTTAACCCAGATAACCCGTTTACAGTGCCTGTAGGGTATTTTGACGAACTGGAAAAGCAAATTGTGTCATATATTAAGTTAGATGAATTAAAAAAAACTGAGCCGGCACAAGGGTTTTCTGTGCCTGAAAATTATTTTGAAGAACTGGGTAATAATATACAGGCCAGAATAAATGTTGAAGAAGCGTTAAATAAAGAAGCTATCGGGTTTACTGTACCCGAAAATTACTTTGATAATCTGCAACTGCAAATACAAAGCAGGATCTTTGTAGAAGAATCCATAAGTGAACAGGCTGAGGCGTTTATTGTTCCCCAGGATTATTTTAACCAGCTTACTGAAAATATTTTAAATAAAACCAGCAAACAGGAAACAGTAAAACCAAAGGGTGTTATAAGAAAGCTGTTTTCAACTGTAGCATTTAAGTATGCCACTGCAGCCTGCCTTACCCTGGCTGTTGGCGGAACTATATTTTTATCTGAAAACACCAAAACTATTCCTCAGAACCACGACCAGTCTTTTTTACACAAGTCTTTATCTGCTGTCCCTATTGACGAAATTAAAAGTTACCTGCAACTGAATGTAGATGCAACAGATACACGTACATTAATTGACGAAAGCAAGCAAGTTAATGCAGACAATTTAAGTAATGATCTGCAAGATGAATTAGATACCACCAGTCAATAATATGTACAAAGTGGCTAAACATATCTTTACCTTATTGTTCTTGCTTGGCGTCGGCTATAACTCCTTCGGGCAGGGCAGGCTTGCACCTGTTTTTCGTCGCCCGCCAAACTTACAGCAAAGAGTGATAAGGCAACAAAATTCTGTGAGCCGGGTAGAAGCAGTAAGAGAATCTTACATAAGTCAGAGGCTTAATCTTACAAGCGATGAGTCTCAAAAATTCTGGCCAATATATCGCCGTTACCAGGAAGCGCTTAAAGTAGTAAGAAAGAAAAAGCGGCTAAATAATTCAAACGCCCAGGCCAACGGTACCGAACAGATACAAAAGGAACTGTACTATGAAAGCGAATTGGTAAATATCCGAAAATTTTATACGGATGAGTTTCTAAAGATATTGCCCCCCGATAAGGTTAGTGAGATGTTCAAAAGTGAGCGGGAATTTAATGACGAATTGATAAAACAGCTTACTGAGCGAAGTGAACCGGTGAAAAGCTAATTCCGGACTTCGGATATTTAATTTCAGGTTCAATTCTTCAATATCAGGTTATTATTATCCAATAAGAGATTAACATTAGGATTTTCAAATTCGAAATCAAACATCCGAAATTCGCAATCCACCGCCATGCTTACACTTCGTCAGCTTTTTTTAGCCAACAATGCGCAAACCACTAATTTTCCCCTCCTGCTTGAATTTGAGCGGGCCGAAGGCATTTATATGTATGATACAAATGGCAAGCCATACATTGATCTTATATCCGGAATTGGCGTAAGCAGCCTGGGGCATGGTAATCCATATGTGATCAATGCCATAAAAGCACAGGTGGATAAATACATGCACCTGATGGTTTATGGAGAATATGTGCAGACACCCCAGGTACAGTTTGCCGAAAAGCTGGTTTCATTACTGCCAAAACATTTAGGTTCTGTTTACTTTGTAAACTCCGGGGCCGAGGCAATAGAGGGCGCGATGAAATTAGCCAAACGTTTTACAGGCCGCAGCCAGATCATAGCCTGCCATCATTCTTATCATGGCAGCACACATGGCGCATTAAGCGTTATGGGTAATGAAGAATATAAACAGGCTTACCGCCCCTTACTGCCGGGTGTTAATTTTATCCGTTTCAATCATATTGATGACCTGCAACTTGTAACCGAGCAAACGGCTTGTGTAGTGATAGAGACCTTACAGGGCGAAGCGGGTATCCGTGTGCCGGATATTACTTATATGCAGGCTTTACGAAAACGTTGTACCGAAACGGGAACGCTCCTGATATTGGATGAAATACAAGCGGCGTTTGGACGCACCGGGAAACTGTTCGCATTTGAACATTTTGATATTGTACCCGATATTTTAGTGTTGGCAAAAGCATTAGGTGGTGGAATGCCGATAGGGGCCTTCATTGCGTCGAACCACGTAATGGATTCTTTAAAAGACAACCCTATGCTCGGCCATATTACAACATTTGGGGGGCATCCGGTATGCTGTGCTGCAGGACTGGCAGCCCTGGAGGTATTGCTTAATGAAAATTTAGTTGCACAGGTGGGTGCTAAGGCCGCCCTCTTCTACCAGTTGCTGGCTCATCCGGCAATTAAGGAGGTTCGGGGCAAAGGCCTTATGCTGGCCATCGAACTAGAAAGTTTTGAGCTGAACAAAAAGATCATCGACCGGTGTATTGAAAATGGGGTAGTGGTAGATTGGTTCCTGCACTGCAGCAACTCTATGCGTATAGCTCCACCCCTTATTATCAGCCATGATGAAATCAGGAAAGCTTGTGAAGTTATCATAGAAGCCATTGAATACTATCAATAAAACAAAACTGGTATTTGTTTGAAGAGCTACCGGTTTGCAATCGTTTTTCTTGCTCAGCGCTTATCTTATAACCATGCTTTTTGCAAATTCACCGGTGACATCAAAACCTACCAGGTGTTTGGTACTTTTTAATGATAGCATAATTTTAGGGTTTGAAAGTCAAAAGAAAAAAACATTCAAAAATTTAACAATTATCCTTAAAAAGCATCGAAAGGTATTAAACAAATAAAGAGAGCAAGCTCCCTTTAAATTAACTATTAACTGATCTTAAATACCGAAATAAAGAACAGTGTGATTTGAAATATTCAGTATCTAACTGCCCGCAAAAGTAGTTGCTCTCATTTTAAGCTTATGTTATGATTAGATGATGAATAGATTTAATATCATACTCCCATATTAAAACTTACAGACTGTCTCAATTCGCGTCACTTTGGGTACTGCCCTACCGTGTGTGGGCGGTAAAGCAAATAGACAATAGCAAGACGAAACTTCTTCTTCAATTAACAATGAAGCCAACATATCAATTGTTTCTAAAATGCATATTTCCCAGAAAATTTTGCAAATACTTCGTGGCTGCATTTTCGTCCGGCTTTTTGTATTCAATGAAACCATTTATATACCCACCACTTTTACCATAGTCTGAAGTAAATCTGATGTAATTAATATCTTTGTCATGATAGCCTATAATCAAAAATCGAATATTATTAATGCTAATGATTTTTGAATTGTCAACAATATTATCCTTTGTTTGACCTAAAAGTG
>JAQBOK010000096.1 GCA_028288085.1 Mucilaginibacter sp. | reverse complement strand
CATCTCCCCAGTTCAAACGCCTATTGGTTCAGATAAAGAAGAGTATGAACTAAGCTCATTACTTGCCCGTGTAAATTATAATTACGACGGTCGTTTTTATGCCACTGCTTCTATACGTAATGATAAGTCCAGTAAGTTTGGTGCAAATTTCCAATCAGCCTATTTCCCTGCGTTTGACCTGGCTTACCGCCTAAAACGTGACCTGTTAAGCAATGTTGAATGGGTTAATGACTTAAAAATAAGACTGGGATTTGGCGAAACGGGAAATCAGTCACCTATTGGTGACTACAGCAGCTTAGCGCTGGTTGCCCCCGGTAATAAATATTATGATGGTGCCAGCGGCAACTATCCTTCAAGTTATGCTCCTAACCAAAATGCTAACCCTTACCTAAAATGGGAAACAAGGATTGGCCGGAATATAGGTTTAGATTTTTCATTATTTAATGATCGTTTATCGGGCGATGTCAATTATTATAGTGACAAAACAAATAATCTGTTATTTAACAGTACAGTGGCACAACCACCTAACTTAGTTAGCCAAACTTTTGCAAACGTAGGCTCTTTAACCAATAAGGGTTTGGAAATTGCACTTACCGCCCAGATAATAAAGGGTGATAAGCTTAACTGGACTTTTTCAGGAAACATCAACTTTGTTAAAACCAGGATCGCAGATCTATCCGGCACATTATCTGACGGAGAAAAGGTAAGCACCAGTTTTCTTGATGTTGGATATGCCCAGGGTCAGGGCTTAAGCTCAACAGCTATAACCCGTTTTATTCCCGGATACACTCCTTATGTGTTTTATCTGCCTCACTTTACCGGCGTAAATGCACAGGGGGTAGAATTGTTTGATGGCAAAACCCTTAGCCAATATACAGGCAACATTCCTCCAAGTCATTACATCGATCCAAGCCCTAAGTTTAATTATGGCTTTAATGATAACTTTACCTATAAAAACTGGAGTTTGAGTTTCTTTATGCGGGGTGTGTATGGTCAAAAAATATTTAACAATACCTTGTTAGATTATGAAACCAGCACCCGTTTACCAACAACAAATACTACTCGTGCTGCATTAACTAATGGCATCACCAGTGCACCAACTCAATCAGACAGATGGCTGGAAGGCGCATCTTATTTAAGAATGGATAATGCATCAATAGGATACACTTTTGACCATGTTAAAGGTGTTAATTCTATAAAAGTTTTTGTAGCTGCCAATAACCTTTTTGTAATTACAAAATACAGAGGGCTTGATCCGGAAGTTGACGTTTCATCTGTTAATAATCCTAATCAAAACTATATTGATGCAGACTATGGTGGTTACGCCTACTATCCAAAAGCAAGAGTGTTTACATTGGGCGCAAATATTTCAGTTAAATAGTAGTGGTTGAAATTAAATTTAATTCAAAAGAGATGAAAAATAAAAAAATATTAAGCCTGCTCGTATTCGTTGTGGCGAGTAGTACGCTTATCCTATCGTGTAAAAAGCTCGATCAAAACGTCTACAGCGTAGTACCAATACAGAATTTTTATAAAACCCCAGATGAAATTGCCGCAGGTTTAGCACCCGCCTATGCAGCTTTAACGCCATTGCAAACAGAAAACGTTTTCCAGATGAACGAAGCGTCAACTGATGAAATGGTTATTCCAACGCGTGGTAACGACTGGTACGATGGTGGCGAGCATACCCAGTTGTGGCAGCATACTTATGATGCTAATAACGCAAACGTTAATGGCGGCTGGCAGGATCTGAGTAACGGTATAACCAAATGTAATTTTATTATAAATGTTATAAATGGCTTATCGCCGGCACCGGCAAACGCAGCTGCAATTGTTGCAGAGATAAGTGTGCTAAGGGATTATTACCTGTTTTATATGATGGACATTTATGGCAACATACCACTGGTAACTACCTATAGTGCTACAGCAAGTTTGGCCCCGGTTAGCAGAGCTAACGTTTACACCTATTTAATAACTGACCTGCAAAAGAATGTACCATTATTAACTACAGATAATGCTACTGCAAATCCTGCTATTTATGGACACATGAACCAATGGGCTGGTGATATGCTGCTGGCTAAATTATATTTGAACGCGCAGGTGTATACCGGTACTGCAGATTGGCTAAATGCCAAAAAGTACGCAGATCTTGTTATCGCTTCGAACAAGTATAGCCTGCAGCCTAACTTTTTTGATAACTTCACTTACACCAATCGTGGTTCAGTTGAAAACATCTTTACTATTCCGTTCAATTACCCGCTTATTCCGGGTAATGTGATAGAAATGTATACTCTGAATTACAATAACAACCAGACCTTCAATTTAACTGCACAACCTTATAACGGGTTTTGTGCCCCAACAGCCTTTTACAAATCATTTGCAGATAATGATGTCCGTAAAAAAATGTGGTTGGTTGGTCAGCAGTTTACCTCCACGGGTGCTCAAATACCCGGCATAACTCTTAGCCCTTATGTATTACAACTAAGTAACCCAGCCGATAGCTTTAAGTACGCAGGTGCCCGCAGTATTAAATACCAGCCACAGCCAGGTACAGGCAATGCAGGTACAAGCAATGATGGGGTTAGGTTTCGCCTTGCTGATGCCTACATGATGTCGGCCGAAGCTGCTTTACGTTCAGGCGATGCAGTAGGTGCTTTAACCAATGTAAATTTAATACGGGCAAGGGCTGGTTTACCAGCGTTGACAAGTATAACCCTTGACCAGCTACTTGCTGAACGCGGCTGGGAATTTGCATGGGAAGGATGGAGACGGAATGACCTGATCAGGTTTGAAGTAGCAAGCGGGACCAAGTATTATACCGGAGCCCGCGTACCCGGCAAAGATGCGGATGCTGATACCCATACTTTTCTTTATCCTATACCACAACCACAAATTAACACCAACCCCCTATTAAAACAAAATACAGGTTATTAATAGGTGATCAATATTTTCTTTAAATTCAATAATGGAACAGCTTAGGTTGTTCCATTATTGTTTAAATAGTTCGGTATAATTGTAAAGCTTACCGCATAATAAATACCGGCACATTGTACATCCTTGTTTTGGAATGAAAAGAACATCAATACTTTTTTTATCATTATTAACTTTAGCAATTATTATCGGTTTTATCCCAGTTAATAAACAGGTTATCATAAAAATAAATGCTCCATATTTTAACTGTTATCAGCAATTGTTCCTCTCAAAAAACTGGAAGAAATGGCAGCCCGATATAAGCAAGTCTTTTGCAAAAGACTCATCTTTGTGTAGTATAAATGCAATTCCGCATGGATTTACATTTGTTACTCCAGACGAACATATTTTGGTAAGGCAACAAAGCAGTAACGTTTTATACATAACTAAAATGCTGCATGGTAATGAGTTTAACTACAGCTATTCTATACTTGCCAAAGACTTTGGTTTAACAACTACAATTATTGTTGATTTTAGAAGCAATATTATAAGATCATTAATTCCTGCATTTTGGGAAAGTGATTTAAAAAAAACAACCATAAATAATTTTAAACGGTTTATGGAAAATACAGAGCTATATTATGGCTTTAATATCAGGAAGACTTTTATTAATGAAAAGAAAATCCTTGTAAAAAGTAAAACGGTTGCGGCTAAAAGCAAGTATGCGGAAGCTGCCACTATGCTACAACAATTGCATGATTTTATTAAAATTAAACAATTAAAACCTGCAGGGCCAGTAATGGCACAATATTTTACAAAACAGGGAGATTCGATACAAATGATGATAGGAATACCAGTGGACCGGGAAGTAGCGGAACATAAAGGCTTAGTGTATATGCGGATACCGGCAACCAATGCGTTAATTGCAGATTTTAAAGGCCGATACGGCGACAAACAAAAAATATATGCAGCGGTAGGTAATTACATGCGAGATAAATTTCAAAACCCTAAAATTTCACCATTGGAAATATTTGAAAATAAATTCCCGGCTAATGATAATGATACGGCGAATTTCCGGCTAACCTATCCTATTTTTTAAAATGATGACTACCAGGAAAATCTATCGAAGTAAGCTTATAATAGTTTTTTTGGGGGTGTTTATTTTTGCATGTAAAAAACAACCGGCCACACCACCGCTTTTTCAGCAACTATCATCATCGCAAACCAATATTCATTTTGTTAATCACATCAGCGACAGTGATAAACCCGGCATATTAGATTATTTATATTACTACAATGGAGGCGGGGTAGCTATAGGAGATATCAACAATGATGGTTTACCGGATATATTTTTTACATCGAACCAAAAAGGCGGCAACAAGCTTTATTTAAACAAAGGCAATTATCAGTTTGAGGATATAACAGAAAAGGCTGGGGTTGCAGGTACGGCAGATTGGTGTACCGGGGTGACAATGGCCGATGTAAATAATGACGGCTATCTTGATATTTATGTTTGTGCTGTTGCAGGCAAGCTGGGGTTAAAAGGGCATAATATGCTTTATATTAACAACCACGATGGCACTTTCACAGAAAGATCTGCGGAGTATGGGCTTGATTTTTCTGGCTTTTCTACACAGGCAGCCTTTTTTGATTTTAATCACGATGGCCAGCTGGATTGCTTTCTGCTTAATCAATCCGATCATTCTGTAGCTACTTATGGTGATACTTCATTAAGAAAAACAACCAATAAGCTTGCCGGCAGTAAGCTGTATCTTAATAAAAATGGCCATTTTACTGATATCACTCAAAAATCGGGCATTTATAGCAGCGCGTTGGGTTATGGTTTAGGAATTGCTGTAGGAGATGTAAATAACGATGGATGGGAGGATATTTATATAGGCAATGATTTTCATGAAAATGATTATTACTACATCAACAACCACGATGGCACCTTTACAGAATCGGGGGCTAAGCATTTTAATCACTACAGCCGTTTTAGCATGGGCAATGATATGGCCGATTTTAATAATGATGGTCAGCTTGATATTATAACTGCTGATATGCTGCCCGCGGATGAGAGTATCCTAAAATCTTATGCCGGCGATGAGTCATTTGATCAATATAAATACAAAATTTTAAAGGGTGGTTTTCAGTATCAGTATTCGCGTAACTGCCTGCAAAAAAACCTGGGGAATGGTGAAGCATTTAGTGAAGTTGGCCTGATGGATGGGGTTGCTGCAACCGACTGGAGCTGGAGCCCACTTTTGGCCGACTTTGACAATGATGGCATAAAAGATCTGTTTATAGCTAATGGCATAAAACGCAGGCCAACTGATATGGATTATATCAGTTTTGTATCCAACTCGTCGGTTCAGAGCATCATCAACAGTACGAGTCAAATGGATAGCGTTGTGCTGGATAAAATGCCGACCGGCGAGGCGCATAGCTACCTTTTTAAAGGTACAAAAAGCGAAAAATTTTTTGATAAAAGCGCCTCATGGGGAATTAAAGATGCCATGTTATCAAACGGTGCCGCTTATGCTGACTTGAATAATGATGGCAACCTTGACCTGGTTACCAACAACATGAATCATGAGGCTATTATTTACAAAAACACGTCAAAGGGGGCTCATTATCTTAGCCTTAAATTTACCGGCAAAGAAGATAACCGTTTCGGCATAGGCGCAAAAGCTTACACTTTTTATGGCAAGCAAATGCAGTACGAACAATTGATGCTTACCCGGGGCTTCCAATCATCAGTTGAGCCAAAACTGCATTTTGGTTTAGATAACACGCAAAAGATTGACAGCCTATTGATTATCTGGCCCAATCAAACTTACCAGGTGATCAAAAACGTTAAAACCAACCAACTTTTGGTGATCGATCAAAAAAATGCCGGTGGCCATTTCAATCATGACCAGTTCTTCCCTCTCCCTCATCCTATTTTTAAAGATGTAACCAGTGAAATGCATGTAAACTGGCAACATCAGGAAAATAATTTTGTAGATTTTAATCAGCAGCCGCTTATTCCGCACATGCTTTCTACTGAAGGACCCAGAATAGCTGTAGCTGACGTAAACCATGATGGATTGGAAGATTTTTATGTTTGCGGAGCACGCGGACAGCCGGGGGTTTTGTTTATACAAACGCCTGGCGGCGGTTTCAAACCATCGGTACAGCCTGCCTTTATTACTGACGCTGAAAGTGAAGATGTTGATGCGGTTTTTCTGGATGTAAACAAGGATGGCAGCCCCGACCTGTATGTAGTTAGCGGAGGAAACGAGCTGCCGGATGGCTCGCCGGCCCTTGCAGATCGTTTGTATATCAATGATGGCAAGGGGAATTTTAAACGGTCAAACGATATTCCTTCTATCAAATTAAATAAATCAACAGTAGCAATTGCCGATGTAAACCACGATGGTTACCCGGATATTTTTGTAGGCGGGGCTCCTACGGCCTTTGGCTTTGGCAAAATTCCTGAATCTTATTTGCTAATGAATGATGGCCATGGCCGTTACTACCAGGCGCCAATTCCTGATGAATTAAAACACGCGGGTATGCTACGCTCGGCGGCTTTTGCCGACCTTGATAATGATGGTTGGCCCGATCTTGTAGTTGCGGGTGAATGGATGCCGGTAAAAATTTTCATGAATAAAAAGGGTAAACTTGTTCAGCAACATTCTGAAGAATTGGATAAACTGTCTGGCTGGTGGCAAAGAGTGGTGCTTACAGATGTAGATGGTGACGGAAAAGTAGATATCATAGCAGGCAATTACGGTTGGAACTCCAAATTAAAGCCCACACTGGTTGATCCGCTGAAATTATTTTTATCCGACCTGGATAAAAATGGCACTGTTGACCCATTGCTAACCTATAGCATTGATCAAAAGGATTATACCTTTTTAGGAAAGGGGGATATTGAAAAACAAGTACCACTCATCAAAAAGAAGTTTTTATATTATCATGATTTCGCCGGAAAAACGGTCACCCAATTATTTGGCGACTCCTTAAATGACAGTAAGCCATTGGTGGTCAATTCTTTTACATCAGGAATATTTTATAATAAAGGCAATGGCCATTTTGATTTCAAAGCATTACCCTCATCAATGCAGGTAGCGCCACTATTTGGTTTTGCAGCTTTATCGGGCCCGTATAGGGGAATATTAGCGGGGGGTAATTTTTCGGGAGTAATGC
>JAQBOK010000181.1 GCA_028288085.1 Mucilaginibacter sp. | reverse complement strand
AACTGCTGTTTTTCTTCTTCCTGAAGTGTTTGTAGTTGACATTTCTTTCTCTGATTAAGGTTTAATGGTTTTTGGCGATTGTGCTTCGTGCGGATGCTCGGCCCCTGCGTAAACAAACAGGTTTCTGTACAACTCACGGCCCAAACGGCTTTTAGGCAACATACCGCGAACGGCTTTCTCAACAACGCGTGTTGGGTGCTTTGCCATTAACTCTTTTGGAGAAATGAATTTTTGTCCTCCCGGGTAACCGGTGTAAGAAACATATTGCTTTTCGGCAAACTTGTTCCCGGTTAGTTTCACCTTGTCTGCATTGATGACAATTACGTTGTCTCCGCAGTCTACGTGTGGGGTGTACGATGGCTTGGTTTTTCCTCTGATGATCATTGCGATCTTAGAAGACAAGCGCCCCAAAATCTCGCCTTGAGCGTCAACAACAACCCATTCCTTGTTAACGGTCTTTTTATTGGCTGAGACAGTTTTGTAACTTAACGTATTCACTTGCTTTAAATTAAATTTATTAAACGTTTACTATACCCCGTAATTTCGGGACTGCAAAGATACGGGTATTTGTTTAATTTACAAGTGATTTTTAAGGAAAGTTAATTGGGTTGATTGAGTGAATGGTTTTTGTTTGTTGCAAGGTTGCGAATTAGTCGTCGGTCCAAACTCCAAATTTGCGTAAGCACATTTATATTATTTTCTTATGCCCAAGCGGAAGGAATTTGTTTAGCTTGATTAAGTTATTATTATGCCATTAACTCAATCAACCTAATTGCTTTGTAATCCCCTCTTGTTTACTAATTTTACAGCGAAATATAAATCTCGTCACATACCAAAAACCGTAATTGATATATGATAATTATTAAAGACCATGCCGAATTTGAGTCCCATCTTGGCCGGGAAATTGGTGTATCCGGCTGGCATACTATTACCCAACAGCAAATAAACCAATTTGCCGAAGCCACCATTGACCATCAATGGATACACACTGATCCGGAAAGAGCTCAAAACGAGGGCCCGTTTAAGGCAACTATTGCGCATGGGTATTTAACAGTATCATTGCTGCCTTATTTTTGGCACCAGATTGCTGATGTACAAAACTTAAAAATGCAGATCAATTACGCAATTGACAGCATTAAATTCGGACAGGCGGTAATAGTTAATAGCCGCGTAAGGTTAAAGGCAAAGCTTGCAGCCATCGTAAATTTAAGAGGCATTACCAAAGCAACTATAGCTGTCGAAATGGAAATTGAAGGCCAGAAAAAACCGGCTTATACCGGTGCGGTTGTATTTCTGTATCATTTTAATGCATAGTTGATTAGGTACGGCTGGATTGATTAATCGGGTGGTTTTATTTTTTGAAAAATTTGACTTTTAAATTTCCCCATATTGTTATCTTTATAAAAGTTAAACCTTATCAAATCAAAAACTTATGGCTAATTCCACCTTTATCCTCCGGGCTGAACTCATCAACCCTGACAACGACGATTACACCCTTTTGCATGAAAAATTAGCTGCGGTTTCATTTTTTCGCGTTATGGCGGGAGAGCATTGGCTAGACCTGCCTACCGGAACTTATGTTACCAATACCTCTAATAACCTGAATTTAACCCAGGACGCCGAACAGGTGGAAAACCAGGTTGCCGGTCTCCTTTTCAATTTCATAGCGCAAAAACCGCTGAATAACCACGGGCTTACCAAAGATTACTGTTATATCCTGAGTAAATTTGATTTCGGGGGATATAAGCTGAATGACAATACCGACCCAAGCAAAATACCGTCTTAATATATTACGTCTTGCCTTTTAAGGTCGCTTGTAACGGGACTTATTATCGGTGAAAAAAGACTTCCGAAGTTTTCAAAACTTCGGAAGTCTACTCACTCGCTAAATTTTACAAACCATCCACAACCCCTTCCGTATTTTTGTGTTTTATTTAATTTATGAACACAAAGAATATCCGCCTCAGCGTATTAGACCAGTCGCCGGTACGCAAGGGCGTTACTGCAGAGCAGGCCGTTAGGGAAACAATTGAATTAGCTAAATATACCGACCAGTTAGGATATACCCGTTTTTGGGTGTCCGAGCATCATAATACCGGCAGCCTGGCTGGTTCAACACCCGAAGTACTAATGGCCTACCTGGCCTCGCAAACCCAGAATATCCGGGTTGGCTCCGGTGGTGTAATGATGCCAAATCATAGCGCTTTGAAAGTAGCCGAAAACTTTAGGATGCTGGAAGCTTTAGCCCCCGGTCGCATAGATCTGGGCATGGGCCGCGCACCCGGTACTGACAGGCTCACCGCAGCCACGCTTAACCCATCTAATCAGTTCAGGGAACAGGATTTTATTGAGCAATTGTATGATCTGCTTAATTATTTCCACGACAGGGGCGACCCCGGCACACCGCAATCAAAGATAAGGGCCATTCCGCAAGTTGAAACAGTGCCTGCAATGTGGTTGCTTAGTTCCAGCGGAGAGAGTGGTTTGTTCGCGGCGCACTTTGGCATGGGACTTTCATTCGCGCATTTTATTAATCCAAATGGTGGTCCGCAGGCTGTAGCTGCCTACAGGGAGCGTTTTCAGCCATCAGACGATCAGGCCGAGCCTTCAGCCAGTGTCGCTATTTTTGTTTATTGCTCCGAAGATGAGGAAAAAATAAGGCGGCACCAGGCATTAATGGATTTCCGCTTTAACCAGTTTGAACAGGGAAAAGGATTGTCGCCTGTGGGATATGAAGATATAAAAGATGTTACCTATACCATAAATGAACAAGAGCGTATTATGCATAATCGCAAACGGATAATTACCGGGAAGCCCGAAGAAATGAAAGCAAAATTAACTCAACTGGCCGAAGACTATAAGGTAGATGAGATCATTGCTGTAACAATAACCGAGAATTTTGACGACAGATTGAATTCTTACCGCCTTTTGGCAGAACAGTTTCAATTAGTAAAACAAGTTTCTATTTCCTCAAGCTGATGGGTTTCGGGCCGATTTGATAGATCACCCGAAATCCAGCTTTTATTATTTCTTTAGCCCGTGCGTTTTACCGTTTATGGCTTCTGTCAGATTATTTTTCAGTCTTTGATTGCCTGGATTAATTTGCAAACCCTTTTCGCCTATGGCAATAGCGTTATCCCATCTACCCAATTTATTATAAGCGGCACAAATGTTATTATAGGCCAAATCATATCCAGGCTTTAATATTAGGGCGCTATTGCAGGCAGCAATGCAAAGTTCATATTGCCTCGTATTAAAATAAATCAGGCTTTCATCCAAATAATTCTCGGCGGTTAACCTGCTTATTGTTTCTCCGGTAGTGCTTTGATGCTTTTCCGCACGTTCAAGGTTGTTTTTCGCCAGCATATAACCCGGTTTTATAACCAACACCTTTTTAAATACTTCGGCGGCTTTATCATATTGATTTAGTTCGTTATAAGCACAGCCTATGTTATTGTAGGCATCAGCGTAGTCGGGGTTCAATTTGATCGCTTCCTGGGCTGCAGCAATGCATTGTTCATATTTCCCTTCCCAGTAATACGCCAGACTAAGACCCAGATACTTTTCAGGCGTGGGGGCCATTTTTACCTTATCGGCTTCCATTTCTGCATTGCTTTTTCTTTGTTTACTTTCTACAAGGCAGGCTAAAGCATTGGTATTGCCCGGTGCAATTTGCAGGGTACTGGTTGCCAACGCTTTCAGCTTATCCCATTCCTGTAGCCTTTCATAAGTTTTCATCAAAGTTAAGCGAGGGTCAATGTATGAATCTGATAGCGATATTGCTTCTCGAAGCATAATTTCAGCTTCATTAAACCGCTGCTGGTTATACAAAAATTGTCCGAATAGAAAAAAATGACTTGGGTAATTACTACCCATCCCAATACCGATAAGGTAATTTTTCCAGGCATTAGCATTATCGCCCATTTTCTCTTTAAGTACTCCTATATTGGTATATACAAAAGAATAAGTCGGCAATAGCGCCATTGCTTCGTTCAGGTCAGCTTCTGCCTCGGTATATTTACCTTCCGCAATTTTAATTAAAGCATAATTCATCCATCCCCGGCCATTTTTGGGACTTTTAACAGTCACATTAAGCCATAAACTTTCCTCAGAATGCCAAACCTCATTGCGTTTATAGGTACCATAGGCGCAGGTACCAAGCAATACTAAAACAAGCAGCAATATTGATTTCTTATATTTTGCAGCAGAGCCATTTGTTTCGATCAGCCTGAACACCAGCAAGCCAATAGCCCAGCTTACACTGATCACCAATCCTATAAACGGAAAAAACATGCGATGGTCATTCAATACTTCACCCAAAGGTATAATGCTTGACGTTGGCACCAGCGCAATAAAAAACCATAGAATACCGAAACTGATGGGTCGCAACATCGGTTTTACCGAGGCGTAAATGGCTACTGCTAACATCAGCAGGATAAACAGGCAGCCAATAAAAAAACGGGCATCCCAAATACCGGGCAGTATGGCCCAGTCAGAATCCGCACTTAAGCCCGTTGGCCAAAAAAAGGTACAAAAATAATGCAGTATTACGTACGGCTGGGTAATAAGGTATTGCATGGGCGAACTACCACCAGCCTCCCATGTTTTTGGGGTGAGCCTGCTTACCAGCAGATACAACAACGCACAAAAAATAAATGTCGGCAGGCTTTTCTTTATGCTGTTCCATAGTTGCGCAAAATGTACTTTTTTGAAAATATCCAGCAGACTTATTTTTTCTTCAAACAGAAGGATGTAGAAAAATAAAAGAGGAGCAAACATCACTGCGGTTGGCTTAGCCAAAACGCCAATACCTACAGGCAGAAGATAGATTAATGTTTTTTTGCAAAAAGGCGAATACAGATAGAGCACAAACCCAATCATCACTGCAAGTGTGGATTGCACATCAGACCGCGCTATAATATAATTAACTGTTTCGGCTGTGGCGGGGTGCAGCATATACCAGGCTGTAGCGAACAAAGCTACGTAGCCAATATTTTTATTGGACGACGAAAGACTTAATAACCTATTAAAGAACAACAGTATCAGTAGGCCCTGTAATAAAAAAAGAATAAAGGTGGAGAGATGAAAGTAAAACAGGTTGTATCCGTTGCCCAGCCAGTAATCTAAAGCCAGTGATGTGGTTACTACAGGGCGGTAGGCCCGGTTTTGCGGCAAAATACTGCTGGTTGTACCGTCTTTAAAAAAAAGCGGGATGTTTTTAATACTGCGGATGTTAGAATTATCCACTACTGAATGAAAATCATCAAAGTGAAAAGCATTATAAAAATGATTGGAGTAGGCCGCTATTACAGCAAATAATATTAAGACGGCATAGGTTAGTAAGGGATTTTTTCTCACAATAACATTATACGGTTATATCTGCCGAAAAATAACAAATTCATAAAGATTTTTAAAATATAGTATTTGCTAATGCTTCAGTATTTTAAATATCCTGCATTAACGAAATACAAGTACTCCAAAAGTATCTGAATTGAAGAGTACCTATATGAGACAAGATCGCCCGGGCTGTATGTAAATACTGCCTGTTATTAATAGATGGTTTGATTATTAATTATATTGCCTTTTTATACAGAGATTAAGATAGCGTAAACCGATAATGGCATCAAAATTTTTAACCTTTCAACAATTTTAATGATCGCGCTCTTGCAGAAGATTCGATAATATTTAATCCCTCGTTTGTATTAAATGATGAATATCCATTCAATAAGATTAACGATCGCCCTGATCTTGTTTTTATGCCTAAATTCCGCATGCAATTCACCTGGAAGGCAAAATACCAGTCATAGAAAGGTAATCCCTATAAAAAAAACACTTTCTAATAAAAATTCAGAATACCTGGATTGGGATAGCGTTAAGCTAAATGGCAGTATCTCAATGATTAGTGGCTTTAAAGATGTGGTTAATAAACTAGGCCAGCCGAATCGCATAAACAAATTGGCAGAAGGCGTGAATGGGTCGTTTTACAACAAAAAATTTCAATATTGTTATTTTAAAGGCCTTGCTTTTGAAAAATATAATGATACTCTGGTTTTTGGTGAAATCAATTTTAAGGAATCGCCCGGTTTTTATTTGCTAAATGGCAAATATAGATTTGATAGGAACACAAGAGCGGCGGATTTCAAAAGGCTCTTCCCAAACGCATTTGAAAATAACGAACTTTCGGGTACCGACATGAATAAATACCATTGGATAAGTCTGCCTGTGTCTTTAAAGCGATCTGATGATGACTGGGCCTTTTTATTTGATAGAAATACTGAAAAGCTATTGAAGATAGAACATGATGATAAATAAAAAAAATAAATAACTGCTTTGTCCAACCTACTTTTTATCTGCAGCAAAAATCAATGGCTTAGTCCAACTGCCGAATCATTATTTAAAAACCATCCCCTGCACCTTGCACGTTCGGCCGGTACAAGCGATAAGGCGCGCATACGC
>JAQBOK010000026.1 GCA_028288085.1 Mucilaginibacter sp. | reverse complement strand
AAATGAAAAACAACCGGTTTATGCTGCTCTCGATCAGGACTTTATCTTTAAACCAGCCTTGAAATATTTTTTACAGGTAAAATTAAGTATTAGTGAAAAAGGGCAAATATCGGCTATGCCGATAGAGGGTAACGGCTCAGGTGATTTTGCTAACTTAGCAGATACAGACGCCTTTATAGAATTACCCATGGAAAGGGATCAATTTAAAAAAGGTGAAGCTTTTAGGATATGGCCATTTAAACAATTTGCGATATGACTTTTTCACACCTTGATGAAAGTGGCCGTGCAACTATGGTCGACGTAAGCGAAAAACAAATCTCGCATCGCACGGCAACAGCTCAAAGTATTGTTTCATTGCCAGCTGAAGTATTGGAACAATTGACAGATGGAGATATTCAGACAAAAAAAGGTTCTGTGTTTCAAACAGCAATTATTGCCGGGATAATGGCAGCAAAAAAAACCGGTGACCTGATACCTCTTTGTCACCCTTTAGGGTTAGATAATTGCAAGATCACTATCCGGTTAAATAATGAAAATGAAGTGATTATCAATTGCACAGCCAGTATAACCGCCAAAACGGGCATCGAGATGGAAGCATTGGTTGGTGCATCAATAGCGGCGTTGACCGTTTATGATATGTGCAAAGCTTTGAGCCATGATATTGTGATCAAAGAAACAAAATTGGTGGAAAAGACAGGAGGTAAACGTGACTTTAAAAGATCATAACTTGCCTGCAGGCAAACATGCAAAACATACCGACCTGATAAGACCAGCTTTCGGTAAATTTGGCCGGAATGAATGGGCAATAGTTGGTGCGCCATGCGTTTTTGTTAAATCATTGGCCGATAGTGTAATTAGTGCTTTATCTCCAACTTATAAATGCGCTTATGCAGATACTTCGCATAATGATGAAGTTATTTTGGCCCCGGGACGTTTAGCAAATGGAGCTATTTTAGAATATACGGATCAGATCAATCATCAGCAGTTTAATTATAATACTGTATTCATGCCTTTTATAATGAGGCAACAGTTTGCAGATGCAGATCTGGTACTGGTAAATGGAAACCATCAGCAGGCTAAAGCACAGGTTGTAATTATCTATAACAATAAAAGAGCCTCTTTAGAAAAACGTATAGCACAGTTAACTAATGTTGAACTTATTTTATTGGCTGATAATGTAACTGAAGTATTTGATTTTATACAGGAAGCCATACCGAGCTGGCAGAAATTACCAATTTATCGATTGGACGAAACTGAAAAGATCGTCGCTTTTTTCGAAACCAAAATGCAACAGGCAAAACCAATTCTGAACGGGTTGGTATTGGCTGGTGGAAAAAGTGTGCGTATGGGTTATGACAAGGGTGCTGTTAACTGGTTTGGAAAGGAGCAACGCTATCATGTTGCTGATATGTTAAAACCTTTATGCCATGAAGTATTTATATCATGTCGTGCCGATCAAAAGCCGGAGATAAATACAAATTACAATGTATTGGAAGATACTTTTACTGGTTTAGGTCCTTTTGGGGCAATACTTTCAGCCTTCAGGGAACAACCTGACCGTGCCTGGCTTGTGGTAGCCTGTGATTTGCCTTTATTAGAGACTGACACATTCAAATTTCTGATCAGTCAACGTAAAATAGCGAGTATAGCCACAGCATTTAACAGTCCCTACAATGAATTCCCTGAACCATTGATCACTATTTGGGAGCCTAAAAGTTATCCATTATTGCTGGCATTTTTAGCACAAGGATATTCCTGCCCCCGAAAAGTGCTTATCAACAGTGATGTAAATTTGCTTCAGGCGCCTAATACAGAGGCTTTAACAAATGTAAATACACCAGAAGATCTCGAAAAGGTAAAAAGAACCATCCACCAAAAGATTGCCAACGACTAATGCCAGCAGACTTCACACGATATAGTTGCCAGATCGCACTCCCTGGTTTCAGTGAATCAACACAAAACCTTTTACAGCAAGCAAAAGTGTTGGTGGTTGGTGCGGGCGGATTGGGATGTCCGGCGGCTCAATACTTGGCAGCATCAGGGGTGGGTGTCTTAGGTATAGCTGATTATGATATCGTGTCAATCAGCAATTTACACCGCCAGGTATTATATACACCTGCTGATGCCGATCTGAAAAAAGCAATCATAGCCTGCGAACGCCTGCGAAGGCAAAATCCGGGTATAAAACTTGTACCACATGATGTAAAGATCACTTCTGAAAACGTGATCAGCATCGTGAATGATTATGATATTATTGTAGATGGCACGGATAACTTTGATACGCGTTATTTACTAAATGACGCAGCTGTACTTTTAGGAAAACCTTTGGTATATGGCGCTATTTATCAGTTTGAAGGACAGGTGGCAGTTTGGAACATAAAGAATACCGATGGCGCCTTTTCCCCTAATTACAGGGACTTATTCCCGCAGGTGGATGCCACACAAATACCAAATTGTGCAGAAGGCGGTGTAATCCCAACATTGGCAGGCATTATTGGCTGTATGCAGGCTAATGAAGTGATCAAATATATTACTAAAACGGGCGAGTTACTTTCTGGTAAAATATTGATACTGGATGCCCAAACCTTGCAAAGCAGGATCATAAAAATTGGCAATGTTACTAAAATCCAAATCAGCACGTTGACTGCAACAGTGGATATACCAACCATATCTGCAATCAAATTAAAAAAAGATTTAGCTGATAACCTGATTGAGCTGATTGATGTCAGAACAGACCGCGAAAGAGATAAATTTGATATTGGTGGAAAACATTTTCCTTTGGACGAACTGGAAGAAAATATGGTTCATTTTTCAGGCGCCAGAACAATAGTTTTGTATTGTGCTACCGGAAAAAGAAGCGGCGAAGCGGTAAAACTCATTAAACAAAAATATCCCAACGCATGTGTCTTTTCACTCGAAGGTGGCTTAAAAACATGGATGGAGTTTAGTGATTAGCGGCATTGATTAGGAAATCCGGGGATCATTAGCTAAATCAGCTGCTCAAATAATCCTGTAGATCTTAGTTCAGACTATGGATGAGCCGCCACCCAAACTTCACCATCTTCAAATATTTCCTTTTTCCAGATAGGTACCGTTTGTTTAAGGGTATCAATAACATACCTGCAAGCTTCAAATGCGGCATCACGATGTGCGCAAGAAACAGCAATAATTACAGGCACCTCTCCTATTTCTAATGGCCCGATACGATGATGTATAAGTAATTTTTGAACGGGCCATTGAGAAAATGTCTTTTGGGCTATCCTTTCCATTTCTTTTAAGGCCATTGGCTCATAAGCTTCAAATTCCAACCGTATAACCGGCTTCCCTTTTGTTGTGTCACGCACCGTACCGATAAACACATCAATACCACCCGATTGCGGTGACATCACCCAATCGATACATGATTGAATATTTAAAGGTTTATCCGATATAATTATTTGCGTAATCAATTGGTATTATTTTCATGTAGCCTCGTATGGACAAATATTAAACTTGCTAAATCCTAGAAACTTTAAGTTTTACAGATATTTATTATCCTCCGCTTACCGGCGGAATAATGGCAATTTCATCACTTGGGATTAATATATTCTCATCCGCTGCATATTCATTATTAACAGCAACCATATAGGATGCCAGTTGCTTTAGCCGGGGATAACGTTCTTCTAACGAAAGTTTCAAACTCCCAGTTGTTCCCGGTTGGGGCAGTTCCACATCAACTGACGAACCTCCGAAAATATCTTTTGCTATACCAAATGCCAGCACATTCACTTTCATACTTCAAAATTAAACCAATTTAGGCTATAAATTATAAGTTAAATCTCTTTCTTTCTGAAATACCAATAAAGTGGCACTCCTATCGCGGTCAGCAGCAATCCAAATACCGAGTTAATGATATGACTTTTGCCTGCAATATAATTGCTGGTATCATTGTAGAGTGTGATCACTACATATAAAGAAGAAAACATCATAAATATAATCGGCAAATAAGGGTATCCTTTCAGTTTGAAGGCACGGGGCGCCAAAGGCATTTTTTTCCGCAGAATAAAGATACCGTAAGCCGCAAAGCCATAAAAAATCCAGGTGATAAAAACGAACATATCCATCAGCATATCAAACGAACCTATAAGCACCAAAATAGTTGCCCATGCCGCCTGGAACCATAGGGCGTTGGAGGGCGTGTGATATTTGGGATTGACTTTCCCTGCAAAGGCAAAAAAGTTTTTCTCTTCAGACATGGCATATACCACGCGTGCGCAAGGCAATATATTGCTATTTGTTCCGCCTGCGGTTGACAGTAAAACCAATACCGCTACAAATCCACCACCTGCCGCCCCCATAACTTTATACAAAGCATCAGACGCCACCAAAGCAGAGTTTTTCATTATATCAACCGGTAACATATAAAGGTAGGCCTCGGTAGTGAGCACGTATAGAAGTATACAAGTGCATAATCCGATAATTAAACCACGGGGAATATTC
This sequence comes from Mucilaginibacter sp., assembly GCA_028288085.1. Taxonomy (GTDB): domain Bacteria; phylum Bacteroidota; class Bacteroidia; order Sphingobacteriales; family Sphingobacteriaceae; genus Mucilaginibacter. The sequence continues at coordinate 10,417 of JAQBOK010000026.1, read as the reverse complement.
CTGTTAGGGTCCTTTATCTCGCCCGATATAAACCCCAGGTTATTCCAACCATCATAAGCTGCAAGAGCTCCTGTTGTTGCAGCAATAAATGCAGTGAGTTGGTGCCAGTAAGAACTATCGAAACCAGCTGATGCAGTAGCGAGGTTCAGTATATTCCCTTTACCCGAAAAAAAAATAGTAGCGATCAAAAATATAAGCGCGAACACCTTTAATCCAGAAAAAAAAACCTGCACTGCACCCCCTGCTTTTAAGCTTCGTGCATTTATCCACGTGAATAAAATAATCAACAATACAGCTAACCCCTTTACACCAATATTCTCCAATAGATAAAATCTTCCGATATATGGAATAACAACCGGAACCGCATGTTCAATAGCAGCTGAGAAATGAGGTAAGCGCACAAAATATTCTGCATAGTCAGCAAACACAAACGCGATGGCCGAAATGGAGGCGGTATCAATAACGATGAAAGACGACCAGCCAAACAGATAGGCAAAGAAATTGCCATACATGTTCCTGAAATAAACATACTGCCCACCGGTTTCGGGCAGTACACAACCTACTTCGGCATTGATCATGCCGCCAAACAGCGAAACTACACCAGCTACAACCCAAACCATTAATAGCATTAATGGCGAACTGAGCTGGGCGGCCATACTGGCCGGTTTCATAAATATACTGCTACCAATAACAGAGCCAATAACAATAGAAACCGACGCCCATAAGCCCAATTTGCGTTCAAGTTGCGCCATATGCCTATTTGTTCATAAATTCTGAAAGGATACAATGAAAATGATGTGTGCCTTGCTCGCGGGTAACAGAATATCGCCCATGCTTATAAAATCTTGACCGCACGCCCCGCTGCACATTTTCCACAATTTCTTCATCTTCTTGCTCCACTTTATCCAGTCCGGTTCCTGCGCCTTTATCCAGTTTAGATTCATCCCATACATATGATAAAAACTTAACCCTGCATTCGCCAACAGATACTGGTTCAACCACGTTTACAGATAGTCCCCATGGATAAAAATTGAACATCATATTAGGGAAAACCCAGAAATAGTAAGCTGCAACATCTTTACCATGGTCTGGTGATGAAGCAGGAAGATCAAAACAATCTTTATTATTCTTAGCTAACCCTAATTGCAGGCTGGAATAGGGGAAGAACAGTTCGGTAGCGTATTCGCCAAAGTTAATCACGGCGTTTAAACCAGCATGCACAAAGGGAATATGAAAACCCTCAAGGTAATTCTCACAATATAAAGCCCAGTTACATTGTATATTGAATGTTCGTGATAGATCGGGTCGAAATTTAAATTCATCCAGTGGCATCCAGCTCACTCTTTTTATCATATCCCTAAAAAACAGGTCCTTCGGATAAATTGGGTTAACCGAAGTGAATAGCCATCTGTTCCAATTAAACAGGCTCAATGCCGGCAGGTCGTCATCTTTAGATGGAAAATTCTCTACTTCTTTAAATTCAGGCATGGAAATAAACCTGCCGTCCAGGCTAAATAGCCGACCGTGATACCTGCATCTCAGGTTAGCAAGTTTACAGGCTTTTTCGATGACAATATTACCCCGGTGCGTACAAACATTAGATAAAACATTTAATTGACCTGATTTATCCTTCGTTAATAATAATGGTTCATCCAGGTACCCGGGTAGCAACGTAAAAGGGTAAACTTCGCCATCATCTTTAACCAGTTCTTCATCACCTATAAATTGCCAGGATGGTGCGAATATTTTTTCCCTGCATTGTTCAAACACTTCAGCATTGGTATAAAAATCAGCATCAATGGTTTTGGCCTTGGCAATATCAGGATCAACAAAAAAACCGGCCATAGTTAAGTATCAGATTTATTGCTGTAATTTAAAAGATATGAAAGACATTACCAAAAAATATGGTAGTGGATATTTTGTATTCTTAAAAGTCTATATCGCTTTTTGAAGCTACATCTAAGCCAACAACTACTGCAATTAATACTGTGGCACCAAGTATTTTTAATATGGATATACCAATTCCATCTTTCCCCTTTTGAGTAAGGCCAATACCATTGCTTTTATATCCTACCACATTACCTTGTGTATCAAAAATAAACCTGATATATTTATCGTGTTCAATAGGTTTTTTTAGGTGTAAAGAATCGGAACTTTTATAAGACGCATTTATTATATCCGGTTTTATTGGTTTAACAATATCAGCTGGCGCATCTCTGTTGTATACCCACTCTTCAATCCCATCTCCCATATTTTTTTCATCAGGAGATCCGAATTTTTTTACTACATCATCCTTTGTGTGACAGTTTTGCAGAACCTGCTGGTGAGTATATAGCACCTTAGTGCAACTGCTCAAACAAACTAAACATCCAATAAGTATAGAGCCGGGTAATAATCTTTTCACGTGAAAGGTTTTATACCGCAATAACGCATTGATAATTAAACAATTATCAATGCATAAAAACTATTTGGTAACAAGATAAGCTAATTGCCCCAAATGGTAACTAAGGTGATTGGTCCTGTTTATTACAATGTTTAATTTATTGCGATGAGGCTCCTTTGCAAAGTCTTCCGTTGGCACCGCTGTATGCCTGTTAAACCACTCATCAGTCGAAATTTCTGTCATCTGATGTAAAAGTGAAGAATTTACTTTGTTCCAGTATTGCTTTAATTCATCAATAGAAGGCTTTTCGATACCTGAATTATCGGGATTACGAAGAAATATTTCATCCATTGCCGGGTTATGCCTTTCACCTAAACCGAGTATAGTAAACATACCATCGCTTACCGCGGCCAGGTGCCCCAATAAATAAACCCCTGTATTGCGGCCAGTTGCCGTTTGTGTAGATAATTCCTCGTCACTGAGTTTGCCAAGCAGATTATTCGTACGGCTTATTTGCAATTCCCAGTTTGATAAAACCATTTTTACAAATAATTCTTTGTCAATAGATGTTGTGATAGTGCTCATGGTCTTTTCTTAAAATATGGATCAAATATGAGTGTCCTGATTAAAATTAGGAACATGGATATGTAAAGTTTTATAGCTAAGATCTTTTCTTTACCATATTGTGCCGCATCTTGCTAAAAAACTCGGGTGTGACACCAATATACGCCGCAATTTGTTTGGATGGCAAACAGGTAATAAGCGTTGGATATTTTTTGCAAAAGTTATTATACCTTTCTACAGCCGTAAGGCTTAAATTATCGAGCAGGCGTTGCTGATAAGTAACCAGTGAATTTTCTGTGATGATGCGAAAGAACCTTTCAAACACAGGAATTTTTACGTATAATTCTTCCTGATGAACTTTTGAAAGGGTTAAAATTTCAGTATCCTCCAATGCTTCAATATTCAGTACGCCAGATTTTTGGGTAATTAGGCTGTACATATCGGCTATCCACCAATTTTGTGGTGCAAAGTTAAGTACGTGCTCAAATCCGTTATCATCAACTGAAAACCCTCTGAGGCAGCCTTGCGTAACAAAAGAAGAAAAACGGCATATCCCGCCCTCTTTAAGCAGCATTTGACGGCGTTTCAATTTCATGGGCTTTAGTAAAGAAATAAAAAATGCCTTATCCTTTTCATCAAGGCTGATATAGCCAGAAATATTATTTAAAATAAGGTCGGTTGCCTCCATATAGGTAAAGATAAAATTTATCTCTCGCAAAATTGGGGCTACCAAACACAAAAAAATAGCGATGGATTGAAACCTCATCGCTATTTTTTGATTACTAAATAAGCTAATCTATTATTTCAGCACGTGCTGCACAGTCAGTTCCAGTTCCTCAGCCGTAATAGTGTGCTGGCGGCCCTGGTAAACCTTCAATAGCACATTAGCATTCATTTTTTTCATGACAGCTACACTTTCCTCTACCCTGCTTAACGGTACATGAGGGTCTGGATGGCCTGTAGTAATCAAAACAGATGTACCTGCAAAATCACCTTGATAATTTTCTTCAGCCAGGTGTTCGCCTATCAATCCACCGGTAAATGCGATTACTCCGCCATATTTCGCTCCGTTACGCGCCACATATTCCAATGTCAAGCATGCTCCCTGCGAAAATCCCAGGAAATAAATATTTTCTTTGCCTATCCCCTGCCCTGTAATGTCATTAACCAGTTCATCTATCAGGGCCAAAGCAGAGCCAAGGGCAGGCTCATTGTTTTCTACAGGAGCCATAAAGCTATACGGATACCAACTATGTTCGGTAGCCTGGGGCGCAATAATAGCCGTATCAGGCAGGTGTAAATGATTTTCCAGCGTAACAATACTGTTTGCCGATGCACCTCTGCCATGTAGCATGATCATTGCTTTTTTAGCTTGTGCTACCGGTACCCCTGATGTTATAATTTGTTTGTTATGTATGTACATCTTTAATCTAACTTTGGAAGAGTTTTTTCAATATCCTTACGGATTGATTCATATTGTGCCGGCAATTTCAATCCACTGCCCAATTGCTCAACGGTTTCATCCGTTGCAAATCCCGGATTTTCTGTAGCCAATTCAAATAGCACTCCACCCGGTTCACGGAAATATAATGAGTAGAAATAATTACGGTCAATTTTTTCGGTGATGTTTAATCCCAGGTTCACAATCTTTTCGCGGTATTGCATTAATATCTCTTCGTTCTCCACCCTAAAAGCCACATGATGGACTGAGCCACCAGCAACATGACCTGCTATCTCTGATGGTATTTCAACCAGGTCTACAATCGCTGCATTATCTACCGCATCAGTTATAAAGCGATATCGGTTTACATGCTGCTCCAATAGCCTGTAGCCAAAAACATCGGTCAGTATTTTAGCAGTAGCTTCTATTTTGTTTGAAGTGATGGTGATGTTATGAAATCCACGCGTTGCATTTTCCGCACTTACTTCGTTGGTTGTCCATGGTTCCCTGTTGTCAGCATTTTTGGGAACGGTCAGTTCAATTTTCAAACCGTCAGGATCAAGAAAAGAAAGATATTGCTCACCAAATTTTTCAGATGGTTTATTATAGATCACATTATTATCATCAAAACGTTTCAGCCAAAAATCAAGACTGTTTTCTGGTACCGAATACCCTATTTCAGTTACCTGGCGTGCGCCCCTTCTGCCTATAGTGATTCCCTCCCATGGAAAAAAGGTTAGTATGCTGCCCGGTGTGCCTGTTTTATCACCATAATAAAAATGGTAAGTGTGCGGATCATCAAAGTTTACGGTTTTTTTTACCAATCGCAAACCAAGTACGCGTGTGTAAAAATCATGGTTCTTTTTCGCATTGCCTGCTATCGCAGTTATATGGTGAATCCCTTTTATGTTATTGTTCATTTTATTAATTTTAATGATATTTCTTATAATTTATTATTCAAAGTTACCGCTTAAATCAGCTCTCACACTTAATGCAGGTTAAGAAATAAGTAACATGCCGATAAAATTTATACATTAATTCCATACCACAAAAGCAGGATACTTTTCCTATTTTCGGAGCGAATACAAGGGACAACCGGATTTATATAATGGAACAAAAATTTGAAGAAGGCGCTATCTACAAGAACATCAAATCCGCCGATCTGGAAGGCCATGACCGCACTTTTGAAGATTGCAAATTTATTAAATGCGACTTGTCATACGCCAATCTATCACACATTACCTTTATTAACTGTGTGATGGATACCTGTAACCTGTCATTGATTAAAATTACAGATACAGGTTTTCAAAATGTCGATTTCAATGGATGTAAGATAACCGGTGTTAACTTTGGCGATAGCAGCAATTTCTCGCTCTCAGTAAGCTTTACCAAATGTTTACTGGATTACACCGTTTGGCACAAAAAAAAATTAAAGGGAACTATATTTAACGAATGCTCCTTTGAAGAAGCTGATTTTAGTGAAACCGACCTAACCAATGCTGTTTTTGAAAAATGCAATTTAAATAGGGCTATTTTTAACCGTACTGTAATTAAAGGTGCAGATCTTCGCACAGCCTATAATTTTAATATCGACCCTGAGAATAATAGTATCACCAAAGCAAAATTCAGTGCTGATGCCTTAGCGGGATTGCTTTTAAAATATAACCTCACTATAGAATAGCCACAATGGACGAACATATAATACCGTTTAGCAGTAACAAGCTAATGAAGGTAAAACAAATTGAGAAAGATTATTACCGGGTAAGTCTGGACCATTCTTTTATAGGCTATATCCGTAAAGTAAGCGGTGGCTGGCAATTAGAAGAACATTCAAAAGCTGAACTTACTGCAGAAAATGTGCAGCTTATAGGCGACCAGATAGATCAATTACGCTGGCAATTGACACAGTTTTATTAATCTGTCTAATCCGAAAGCCAGGAAGGCCAAAAGTAATTCAAGCTATTTCTTTTCCGGGATATCGATATGCACGTCCCATACCTTTGCTTCCTCAGTTACTTCAGGATCGTGTGAGCAAATAAATAATCCAACCAGAGCATCTTCAGGCATGTTGGGCATCACATGAGCTCCAACTGTTTTAAGTGTTTCGCCCACATGCCCCACACGCATAATAATTTTCTTGCCTATTCTTTGTAATTGAACAACTTCAAACGTTTTTTCAGGGAAAAATATCTCGCCCTCCGGGTCTTTCATATTTTCGCCGGTTATCGATCTCCATTGCAGAACGGTTAGTCCATCACCATGCTCAACGGCGCTTACATGAATGGATTTATCATCGGTTGACTGACGTATCATCCACCCTATTTTGCGGTGCCCGTTACCTTTGCCACCAATAAACTCAAAATTGGCAGTAACGGTAAAATCGCCTTTTATCTTCCTGAACAGGTATTGAAATTCATCTCTGTTAAACCATATATTATAACCCGATCCACGAAGCGTATAAGTATGTGTTACTTTATCATATTGAGCAGTTCCCGCATTTTTAGGATGACCAATATCCAAATGATTGCTGAATAACCCCAATGTATCCGTTTGCGCAAAAGCGCCTGTATAAATGAATAAAGCAATAACTAATGCTAACGGTTTGATAAAGCGGCTCATACTGATTTAATTAAATTGATGATCAAATATATCCGGTTTACCGGTTGCAAACTGGTTGTTTTTTTGCATAATATGATGAAATTATTGCGTAATAAAAATAAAGAAGCCCCATAAAAACGGGGCCTCAATTATAAATCAGGTTTACAATAATCAATCATTATTCATTATTGTTTTTTCCTGTTGCCCTGTCTTTTAACATCTTCGCAGGCAAATAAATCATACGGCCAACCTGTTTATCACCCCTATAGGTAATGACCTTTAGCATTGCAGCCTCTTTGGGTACGATTAGCGGCGCCGTGTATTTCGGGTAAAACTGATCCGGGAATGAATTGTCAAAACTATAGTGAATATCCAGGCCCTTTACTTCTGTAGCCATCTCAACCTGCACGGAGCTATCAGGCAGGCTTTTGAAAGTAAAAATAGGATCGTATACACTTGGCGCATATTTGGTCTCAGCTACGTTAAACCTGTCAAAATGCTTTTCAACGCGACTAAAAAAGTCATCAAAATTACGCCTTGATTTTGGCGACCATACTGCCTCTGATATGGCAAATGCACGTGGCCAGGTCATATATTCAAGGTGGCGCACATTGTAAACCTGCTCTGTCCATAAATTAGCCTGGCCCCCAATGATCAATTTCGAATTGACACTGTCAGGTGCCGGGTCAAATTCATAAGCCCTGCTCAGGCGCAGTGTTTCATAAACATGAGGTTCAATAGCCGGATCGCCGTTCATATAGTCCAGGTAGGCGAATGTGGTGGGGCTCATCACCACTTCATGTCCCATCTTAGCCGCTTCAATACCGCCTTTCATTCCACGCCAGCTCATCACAATAGCATCAGGTGCTATGCCGCCTTCCAGTATCTCATCCCATCCTAAAAATTTCTTCCCTTTTGATTCTACTATCTTTTCTACCCGTTTTTCAAAGTAGCTTTGTACCTCTTCCTGCGTTTTGAGTCCTTCTTTTTGCATCAGGGCTGCTATCTCAGGACTCTTTTCCCAAAAGTTTTTGGCACATTCATCTCCCCCCATGTGGATGTAACCAAATGGAAATAACTGGGCAACTTCGGTCAGCACTTTATCTAAGAAATCATAAACTTTTTCGTTGGCAGGGCATAACGTATTATCAATTCCTGCTTTTATACCATCTTTGGTAAATTCCATGAATTTTTCGCCTGACCTTACATGATATTGATCAGCGCCCGGTGTGCATGATAGCTCTGGATATGCTACTACCGCCGCCAAACTATGACCAGGAACGTCTATCTCAGGCAATATATTTACAAACCTTTCCTTAGCATACTGTACCAGTTCCCTGATGTCATCCTGGGTATAAAAACCACCATAAGTACGTGGTTCATCTGGGCCCGGAGCGGCAAATGTTCCGAAATAACCAACCTTTTTAACATTATAGGCACCCACGGTGGTTAAACGCGGTAAGCTTTTTATTTCAACCCGCCAGCCTTCATCATCTGTTAAGTGCATGTGCAACAGGTTGAACTTGTATTTTACCATATTGTCGATGTATTGCTCCACCTCTGCCTTGGTAAAGAAATGACGGGCCACATCAAACATCAATCCTCTCCATTTAAAACGTGGGTAATCAGTGATCTGCACACAGGGTGATACCCATCGTATATTTTTTACAATATTGCCAACTATTTCTTTAGGGAATAACTGTACCAACGTTTGTGCCCCATAAAATAAGCCAGCCGGCTCATTGGCCCTTATAATGATACCCTTTTTAGTAACCGATAAGCGATAACCCTCCTTACCTAAAACAGTATCAGCTTTTTTATTCAATATCAACCTCACTGTAGCTACCGCCGAGCTATTCAAAACTGAAACGTGGGAACCTGTTGGTATTGAAAGCCTGTCATGCAATAATGCGATAGCTTGTTTCAACTCCGGCTGGGTGCTGGTTACAATGATTACCTTTTTTGGTAAAACAAACTCACCGACAGTTTTAGAAAGTGTTACAGGTTCTGGAATAATGGCAATACCACCATCTTTAATGTTTTGACCGAACGAGTTTAATGCAAGAATGCTACAGCATACCAGTCCTAATAGTTTTTTCATACTAAGCTATTTTTGAAAGATTTATACTTGGATTTAATGAATCGCAAATTATGATTTTATACCGACGAATAAAATAATTTTAGATAAGTTGAATGAACTTTTTAAAATTATTTCAAATCTATCCCGTTATTACTTATGCTTTCCGATAGCATACTTTATTCCTCCAAGTAAATGATTTAAATAAAGCGGATCAGCATAAGATTCATCCGTATGACCTAATTCGGTATAAAATGCCCGGCCGCCATTATATTCATGATACCAGCTCATGGGATGGTTATCGCCATTCTCTCCGCCGGTATAGCTTTTTTCATCTATCGTGATCAATACATGTAAGCCTTTGGCGATATATTTGTAATTATACCACTCATCAAATCTTTTCCACTCTGCAGGTAAATGTTTTGTGGCGATAAAACTGCGGTCAACTACATGTAAAGTAGCTTCCTGCTGTTTAGGGTGACTTTTAAAATATGCGCCAACCAGGTCGCCGTACCATGGCCATCCATATTCAGTATCCGTAGCAGCATGAACACCCACAAAACCACCACCGGCACGGATATACTGTTCAAACGCTTTTTGTTGATCGTCATTCAGTACATCGCCAGTAGTACTTAAAAAAATAACCGCGGCATATTGCTTCAGATTATCAGAAGTAAACTTTGCCGAATTGGTAGTAGTATCAACATCGAAATTATTTTCGGCACCCAATTTTATTATGGCAGGAACGCCGACTGCAATGGACGCATGATGAAAGCCTGCCGTTTTGCTGAACACAAGCACTTTGGGTTTGGCTAAAATGTGGCTAAACGGAAGCTGTATCAGTACAAGAAGTATCCCAGCAGCCTTAAGATAGTTGGATATTGTTTTCATTTTTGATTAGTTATTAAATTATAAATAAATCCGGGCATCAAATATTCCCCTTCTTCAACTCATCAGCAGCAAAATTGGCTGCACGGGCAGTCAAAGCCATATAAGTTAATGATGGATTTTGACAAGCAGATGAAACCATACAGGAACCATCTGTAACAAACACATTTTTAGCATCCCAAACCTGGTTGTGCATATTCAGCACCGATGTTTTAGGATTGTGGCCCATACGTGCCGAGCCCATCTCGTGAATACCATCCCCTACATGATGACCGAAGTCATGTGTTTTAACGTCCTTCACCCCCGCTATCTCCAGCATAGCTTTTGCCTCGGCTACAATATCGATACGCATTTTTTTCTCGTTGTCTTTTATCTCTGCATCCATAGCTAAAATGGGCAGTCCCCATTTATCCTTTTTAGTATGGTCAAGACTGATCTTATTTTCGTGATAAGGCAACAATTCGCC
>JAQBOK010000013.1 GCA_028288085.1 Mucilaginibacter sp. | reverse complement strand
AATAAAGTTATACTGGATATTATAAACCGGTATAGTAAATGATGGATTAATATGCGGATGTTCAAATTGTTAATGATTTGAACATCTGCCTGTTTAATCTGCGCATCTTTGCCTTTGTAAAAAATTCGTTTCTATCCCTAATTCGCATATCTGCATACTTGCACATCCGCACATTTTTTTTGACCTTTGCGCCATTAGAACTTTTTGTTATAGTCTATAACCAAATACACTACCATGAACTACCCCCTGAGCAATCTTCCTGAACGCAGCATAAAACCCCGTAACAGCGGCATCACTATGGTGATGGACAAAGGGCTGAGCTTAAGGCAGGCAGAAGATTTTATAGAAGTGGGCGGCTTGTATACCGACTTGGTTAAATTGGGATGGGCAACTTCATTTGTTACGCCAAATCTGGATGAAAAACTAAAGATATATCGCGAAGCAGGAATACCGGTTTATTTTGGTGGAACATTGTTCGAGGCATTTATCGTTCGCGGACAATTTGATGAATATTGCCGTATACTGGATAAATATAAAATGGAATATGCCGAAGTATCCGACGGTTCAATAGAAATAGAGCACGACATTAAATGTGAATATATCCGCAAATTAGCTAAACAGGTAACTGTTATATCAGAAGTTGGTTCAAAAGATGTGCAAAAGATATTTGCACCTTACAAATGGATAAAACTGATGAATGCTGAACTGGAAGCGGGTTCATGGAAAGTAATTGCCGAAGCTCGTGAAAGCGGAAATGTTGGCATCTACCGTGACTCAGGTGAAGTAAGGCAAGGTTTGGTTGACGAAATATTAACCCAGATACCTGAAGAAAAGATCATTTGGGAAGCACCTCAAAAAGCACAACAAGTTTGGTTTATTAAACTGATAGGCGCCAATGTAAGCCTCGGCAACATAGCCCCTGCGGAAGTGATCCCGTTGGAAACCCTGCGTTTGGGTATCAGGAGTGATACGTTTGATCATTTTTTGAATCTTTAATCAATACTCCCAAAATATCTGTAAAGCCTTTGGATAAGCATCTGAAGGCTTTTGTTTTTGTACTAAAACCGTATCTTTAAAATATGTCCGCTTTTAATCTAATCAACCCCGAAATAGAAGAATTCTACGCCCAAACCTCCGAAGAGAACAGGTTGGAACTTGGCCTGGGGCCATTGGAGTTTGAGCGTAACAAGGATCTGATACAACGCTATTTACCAAAAAAAGGGAAAGTTATTGATGTTGGCGGCGGACCGGGAGTTTATTCTGAATGGCTTGCCAACCTGGGGCACGAGGTATATTTAGTTGACCCTGTAGAAAAGCACATCAAACAAGCGAATAAAAGGTCAGCCAAATCAAAAAAGTCATTTAAAAATATTTTAGGCGAGTCGCGCAAACTGGAACTGCCGGACAATTTTGCCGATGTGGTGATTTTGCACGGGCCTTTATATCACCTGCAACAAAAGGATGACAGGATAAAATCAATAGCCGAAGCTAAACGGGTGCTAAAGCCAAAAGGCGTTGTGCTTGGCTTTACCATTAACCACTCTGCATCCAGCATCGCCGGGTTACTTAACGGGTTTATTCATAAACCGGAGTTATATGAAATGTGTAAGCGCGAACTAACTACCGGCATACATAATGCACCTAAAAACTTACCTGGTATATTACCTTCGGCCTATTATCATCGTCCATTACAATTACGCAACGAGTTTGAAGAAGCAGGCTTAACCTACATAGATACATATGCTGTTGAAGGCATGATTTGGCTGGATAAAAATTATTTTGAAACGCGATCAGATCCTAAAAAGAAGGAATCCATAATGGAATTAATGAAGATCACAGAAAATGACCAGTCGCTGCTTTCATTAAGTCCGCACATGATGATAGCAGGAAGGAAGTTAGAATAGGGTAAATTTGCTTAATATTACAGCATGAAACATTACGGGCTCATCGGCTTCCCGCTTTCACATTCGTTTTCAAAAAAATACTTTTCTGAAAAGTTTGAAAAAGGGAAAATTGAGGATACAAAGTATGACTTATTTCCGCTGGAGCATATAAAAGATCTGCCGGCGCTATTGCATAAACATCCTGACTTATGCGGATTAAATGTTACCGTTCCGCATAAAATAAATGTAATGAAATACCTCGACTGGATAGAACATGATGCCAGAAGTGCCGGGGCTGTGAACTGTATCCGCATTACTGCTGAAAGCCCGGTATTGGCTGCCTTTTGCGGTGAAGTAGGTGTAAAAGGACACGATTTCAAGCTTGAAGGTTTTAATACAGATATTTATGGTTTCGAAACGTCGATAAAGCCATTGCTAAAAAACCATCACGACGAGGCATTAGTTCTGGGCGATGGCGGTGCAGCTAAAGCGGTTAAATGCGTATTGGATAACCTGGGTATCAATTTTAAATGTGTTACAAGGAAACCTTTTCCTGACCATATTTTGTTTAGCGACCTTAAGCCGCATCATATACGGCAATATAAACTGATTATCAACACAACGCCCATAGGCATGTCGCCAAATGTGGATGAATGTCCACCCATCCCCTACGAAGCTATTACCAATGATCATTTGCTTTATGATCTGATCTATAACCCCGAACAAACCTTATTTTTGAAAAAAGGAGAAGAACGGGGCGCAGCTACAAAAAACGGATATGAAATGTTAGTATTGCAGGCTGAAAAGGCATGGGAAATATGGACCTCAAAAGAAAAACATCCATGAAGAAACTGGCAATGCTGGTACCGGTTTTATTGTTCTTTGCTGCCTGCAGCGATAATCACGATTATTCGCCCAAGCCACGGGGATATTACCGCATTCTTTTCCCCGAAAAAACCTATCAGCAGTTTAATGGCCCTTATCCATTTACTTTTATATACCCCAAATACGCGGTAATAGAACAGGACAAAAACAAGCAGAAAAAGGACAAGAAGTTACTGAACATGCAATACCTTTTAAATATGCAGTTTCCGCAATTTAACGGTACACTTCACCTAAGTTATGAAAGCATCACCTCAAAAAAAGTTTTTAATGAGCTTACCGAGGATGCCCGTACTTTTGCCTTTAAGCATACGGTAAAAGCCACCTCCATTGATCAGGGGATCATTCATAATGCCGATCGTAAGATTTATGGTATTTATTATACCATTGACGGCAACGCGGCGTCATCTATCCAATTTTATATTACCGATAGCGTAAAGAATTATATGCGTGGCGCGCTCTATTTCAATTCAACCCCGCGCCTTGATTCCATACAGCCGGTATTGAACTTTGTAAAGAAAGATGTGGATACGATGATCAAAACATTCAGGTGGAAAAGCGAATAACTTCAAATTTATTTAATACTAAAAAAAAGCTTTTCTGAATATTTAATTGATTTTTAAACCCGAAATTGAACATTCTACGTCCGAAATAAAGATATGATCAAATCATTTGTAAACAATCCTTACCAGGAAAATACCTATATTTTATTTGATGAAACAGGTGAGTGTGCCATTATTGATCCGGGGATGTACACGGCATCTGAACAAAATGCAGTGATAAATTTTATCAGGGATAACCAGTTAAAACCAGTTATGCTGCTAAACACCCATTGCCATATAGATCACGTGCTGGGCAACAAACTGGTGTTTGATCAGTATGGATTAAAACCCCAATTTAATGAGGGCGAGTCGTATATATTGGCAGCTGTTCCGGCTTATGCGCCGCAAATGGGTATCCGGTACGAATTGTCGCCATTGCCTGATCATTACTTGCCTGAAACAGGTACCATTGCTTTTGGCAACACTGAATTACGCCTCATTTTTGCACCGGGCCATTCGCCGGCTCATCTATGTTTTTATGATGAGGGCAATAACTTATTGGTAGGCGGTGATGTATTGTTTAAAGGAAGTATAGGGCGCTCTGATCTGCCAGGAGGCGATTATGATCTGCTGATCCGGAATATCCGTGAAAAACTCTTTACCTTGCCTGATGACTGCGTAGTATATCCTGGCCACGGCCCCGAAACTACTATCGGTTTTGAGAAACAGCACAATCCATTTTTTAATTAATCCGTTCAATGTTGTACGTTTTAAATGATTTTAACGTCCGGATAAAGCGTATAACGTAACACAATCACCCATTGAATACTTCGATCTACATAGCCAAAAGATATTTGTTCTCGAGAAAGAAGGTGCATGCCATCAACATTATCTCGGGCGTATCCATGCTGGGTGTTTTTATTGGAAGTGCAGCTTTGGTGATAATTTTATCAGTATTCAATGGTTTTGAGAAAGTGATCCTCTCGCTGTACAGTAATTTTACTCCCGAGTTAAGAATTGAACCAAAACAAGGGAAAACGTTTGACCCCAACACACCTTATTTTAATGCGCTGCACCGCGACCCCAAATTGTTTTCGTATACTGAAATGTTAGAGGAAAAGGCGTTGATAAGGTACGGCCCTACCGGAGAATTTATTGGAACAGTAAGAGGAGTAAGCGATGAGTTTTTAAAAAATGATCAATTAGATAGTACGATTGAGCGGGGTTCATTTACACTAAAAAACCAGGGCCGTCCTATGGCAGTTATTGGCGCTACTGTACAGGGCAAATTATCTATTAATATTCATGATCAGCTTTCGCCATTACAGATCTATTCGCCCAGGCGAAATGCCTCCGGTTCGGCTGACCCTTTGAGTGAATTTGAGGTAAAGTATATTTATCCATCTGGTATTTTTAATATCCAGCAGGATTTTAACGGACTGATCATTACCCCGATCGATTTTATGCGGGACCTGCTTAATGAGCCAAAAAACATTTCGGCTATTGACCTCAATTACAAAAAAGGGACTGATCTGAAAGCAGTACAACTGGATATTGAGGATAAGGTGGGTAGCATGTACACCATAAAAAACCGGTATGAGCAAAATGCCGATCTGTATAAAACTTTAAACTACGAAAGATGGTTTATATTTATGATCCTGACGTTTGTATTGATTATAGCCATATTTAATATCATCGGATCATTAACCATGCTGGTTATTGATAAGCAAAAGGACATTGCCATTTTAACCAGCCTGGGTGCTGATAAGCAATTGATACAGGGGATATTCTTTTTTGAAGGAATGATGATCTCTTTTATAGGGTGTGTTGCAGGGATAATAGTAGGCTTGATATTTTGTATTTTCCAGGAACAGTTTGGATTTATAAAATTCGGCGACAACCTCACAGCTATAGATGCTTATCCAATTGCATTAAAGTTTACCGATTTTATATTGGTATTTTTAACCGTAACTATCATTGCAACTATCGCATCCGGTATTAGCGCCCGTTTAAGTATCAAAAGGCTCGATGAAATCAAACAGGAGTTGTAGATTTGGGTTATTAGGATAAGGTGGCAGGTTGTCATTATAAAAACGGGGAATCATCTAAACCTTAAGTTTAGAATTTAGAGATCAGGATTTAATTAACTACCATGGAATCAAAACGTCAGCAAAAATTTGCAGGAGTAATACAACAGGACCTGGCCGCTATATTTCAGCGCGAGGGCATTAACCTGTTGCCTAATACACTTATTACTATTACTAAAGTGCGTGTTACACCCGACCTGGCTATAGCAAGGGTGTTTTTAAGTTTCTTTAATAATACCAATACCCAGTTGGCGCTTAATACCGTTAAATCGCACGCGTCTGAAATACGTTATAAGCTGGGTGCACGAATTAAAGACCAGGTAAGGATCATTCCGCAGCTTGAGTTTTTTGTGGATGACACCAGCGAATACGTTGAGCGCATGGATAAGATATTTGACAAGATAAGCAAAGAAGAAAGACAGCCTGATACAGAATAATATTACTTATATCAAGTTGTCATTCGAACGATAGAGAGAAATCTTATATGACTTGCATAGTCCGCTTTGCACGTTGTATAAGATTTCTCCTCGTCCCTCGTTCTAAATGATATTTTCCTATTATTTATGGTAAATGCATAAGCACGCCCTTTTAGAGAATTTCATAAAGAGCCACCCGGGCGAAATTGGCAAAGTAGTAGATTTCAACCCTGGGATTGACCGGTTATTTAAGTTTGATTTTACCGCTTCTAATACCGAATTAAGCCCCGAAAATGTAAACGACACGGAGAAATTCAGTATTTGGGTAAGTAAAAAATTAGCTGATAATAATTGCAGATATGGCATTGGCGGCTATATGGAGCACCGCACCCTGTACGCCCGCAGTGAGTTATTCAATACCGGTGATGAACCGCGGCGCCTGCACCTTGGCGTAGATATATGGGCAGAAGCCGGAACCCCCGTTTATGCACCCATAAATGGTCAAATCCACAGTTTTGCGGATAATAACAATTTTGGCGATTATGGGCCAACCATTATATTGAAGCATCAGCTTGGTGGCTTGGATATGTACTCCCTTTATGGCCATTTGAATAGAGAGAGCCTTGAATGTTTATCTGTAGGCGATTCAATTGCCGAAGGACAACAGATCGCAGTTTTTGGCAATCAGGATGAAAATGGACATTGGCCGCCACATCTCCATTTTCAGCTAATGTTTGATATGGAAGGCTGCTTTGGTGATTATCCCGGTGTGGGCCGGTATTCAGAAAAAGAAAAATACCTCAAAAATATTCCTGACCCGAATTTACTATTGCAGTTCTCTGAAATGGAGTAAAATTGCGATATTCAATCTGGTCAATAATAAACCAAAACTGGTTTAAAAACATGAAAGAAATAAAAGCCATAATTAGTGCATACCAAAAATTGGATAAATTATCTGTCCGCGCTGCGTTGGCAACTGTCGTGCGGGTTGAGGGCTCATCTTACAGGCGAACGGGAGCCCGGATGTTAGTAACAGATGACGGCGTTTGGGTAGGTGGAATAAGTGGTGGCTGCCTGGAAGGTGATGCATTAAAACGTGCGCGTATGGCCATCGCAAAATCAGAGTCATCATTGGTGACTTACGATACTACGGACGACGATGCATATCAAATTGGAGTGGGGTTGGGCTGCAATGGCATCATTGATGTTCTGTTCACTCCCCTTGAATTTCAAAATAAAAACAATCCGGTTGAAGTTCTAATGTCATGCGTTGCAGCAAACAGGCAAACACATATACTGGTCACTGTTACTGATCTCCAGGGCGAATGGTTAAATCTAAAAGCCGGGGATGTAATTCAATATAAAGAATCAGAAAGCCCGGGTATTTTTGCTTATCAGGAGATTAACAAACAATTACAAGAACAAATAGTCCGGCAAATTGAAAGCAGTAAATCGGGTCCGTGGCGAATTGAATTGCCAGAGGGAAGAAAACTATCCGTATTTATTGAAATATTGTTACCCGAAATTCATATAGTTTTAATGGGACATCAATATGACATCTATCCGCTTGCCAGGCTTATAAAAGAGGTGGGGTGGCGGGTAACCATGGTGTCAAATCCATTGAAAATAAATTCAAAATTAGCTGATACAGTAGATGCGATTTTTGGTTATGATAAATTGAACGATATCCAAATTGACCAGTACACTGCAATTGTTTTAATGTCACACGATTACAAAACCGATAAAATAAATTTGCCAAAAGCATTAAAGACAGAAGCGTTTTATGTTGGGATGTTAGGGCCAAGGGTGAGATCTGAAAAGATTTTTAACGAGCTGAATGAAGAAAGCATTTCGTTATCTGACAAGGATATGGGTCGTATTTTCGCCCCGGCGGGTTTGGATATAGGCGCGATAAGTCCTGAAGAAATCGCTTTATCAATAATTTCGGAAATAAAAACTGTTTTCTCTAAAAGAGAAGGTGGGTTTTTAAAGCTCAGGCATGCTCCCATTCATGAAAGAAATTGAGTCTTCACAAATAATCACAAGATAAGCTGAATACTAACCAGGATTCCTATGAAGATAACTACCAACCCTCAAGTTGTCTGATATAGTTCGTCAGTTCATCAGCTATTTGCCCCTGTTCCTCCATGTCCGGATGACCACCGCAGCCGTTATGATATTGCTTGGGAAAAAAATATTTATAAACCTTTTTGTCGCCACCACTATTCAAAGCGGCAGTAATACCTGATAAATACTTTTTTAAAACAGCACGAAGCTGGTCATTAGCCATAGGACTGGTAAGGCAAATAATAGCGGCTTGGGGGTAATGTTTTCTAACGCTGCCAATAAACTGAACATAGGCATTACAAAACAGCGTGGAATCAACTATTCCATCATTCTGTCCAAGACATATAGTCACCACATCGGGCTGGTAACGGTTAAAATCCCAGGATATTTTATTGTTGCGCAGATACACTTTGTCAAGCACATCCGGCATAATGATATCCATATTGCAACAGCTATGGGTAAGACCGATTCCGGCTACAGCGGTTAACTGCCATTGGGCATTCAGTGCACGTGAAGTAAGCGCGCCATAACTCATATAAGCATTATGCTGATCATACCATTTACCCTTGTCGCAGGGTGTTTCTGCTATATCAATGCCTGATCCTGTCGTGATGGAATCGCCTATATATTCAATTTTCCGTTTTGGTTTGGGCGGTAACGGTAATATTTGTGCACATTTCAATCCAACAAACTCTATATAGCCAATACCCGATTCGGTATCCTTACAAATGGTAATTACATGGGCGGTATTGGCAAGGCCCTGTACGGCTTTTACCATGTTTACCTTATCTGTCAGTTTTACCCTGAAAGGCGGGTCGTCATCAATAGCAATTTCGACATAATTATGGTTGTCGCCGCCCACCTCATCATAAATGATCAATTCGCAGGATGTTCCTTTGAACTTTACATTAATATAGACTCCCGGCGACCAAAACCGTGGTTTCAAAGGATTTGAAAGATCAATTCTTCCAAAGTATTGGATATTGGGATCATTTGCTTTGAACAGCTTTAATACAGGATGGGTTTGTTTCGCAAAAGCCGGGTTAACCGCCAGGAGTAAAAACAAGTAAAAAAAACGTCTGATCATTTGGTTACCAATTGGACAGGTAAAATTATCACTTAGCGTGTAGCTTTATTAATACTATTATAACAATTAATTTTAAAAGCTTAAATGGCAGGAAATAGAGGGCAGTACCGGAAGATGAGTCTAAATAAATTTAGAGGGCCCAAACTTCGACATTATAAGCCGCCAATTTTACCTTAATAGTATGCTCACTAATTTCAGGTTGACCATTGCCATATAAGGTTTTAATACCCGCGGCATTACCGGTCAATTGAACAGTTGTTTCTTGATCCTTATCAGATAGATTGACAACTACAATTACCTTTTTATTCCCTTCGGCCCTTTCAAAAGAGAATACCTTATCCTTATTATTTGTTAATGTTTTATAAGCCCCTTTTATAATAACCGGATTCAACTTCCTTAAGCCTATCATGGTATGGTAAAAGTTCCAAAGTGAGTTAGGATCATTGATCTCTTCCTCCAGCGAAATTCCGTCATTGGGCTTATCATCATTAAATTTGTCTTTCCATGGCCCTTTTAACTTATACCAATAGGCCATGCCTTTCCCCTGGTCAGATGCGTACCATTCAAAAGCCTGCCTGTCAGGTATCTCATTGGCATCGGTAGCACCAAATTTCCCGCTATTACCTGTCATACCCAATTCTTGTCCGTAATAAATAGCTGGTATTCCGCCAAGCAGCAGGTTTAGGGCAGCACCTACTTTTAATTTAGCTATGTCGCCCTTTACTCCAAAGCTAAACCGGGGTGTATCATGGTTCTCTAAAAATACTACTTGTTGTTTACCCGCCGGGGTTAATATAAAGGTGGAATCTGCAGCTGACGTTATTTGTGATTTCTCAAACGAACGGATTGCATAAGCTAAGCGGAAATCAAACACCCTGTCGACCCCGCCATGCGTTAAATAATCAACACCAAAGGAGGCCCAGTTGGCTTGTTCAGCTACGATGTTTATTTTCGGATTCACCCGCCTTAATTTATTGATCAAAGGATTCCAGAATGTATTGAACAAATGAGGCATCAACCCCTTATTATCCAGGTTATTCATCATGTGGTCTAGGCGGAAGCCGTCAACTCCATCATCAAATTTTCCATCACTATTCGGGTCCATCCAGAATTTAAACAGTCGATAATTATAATCCAATACTTTTAGGCTGTTTAAATTCACAGTAGTTATTTTACGAAAAACGCTATCGTATCCCAATAAGCCGTTAACCCCATATACAATAGACGAAGGTTTAGTATGCGCTGCGTCATCATAAATAATATAATCTGCGTATTTTGATTTCGGGTTATTGATCCCTTCCTTCCACCAGGTATGATCTTCTGTTACGTATTGAGTTTCCATATCCATGTAAAACTTCATACCCCGGCGGTGTAATTCCTTTACCAGCCTCAAATAATCCTGCATGGTGCCATAGCGCGGATCGATCTTTTTAAAATCGCCCGAAAAATAATTATGATAGAAGACAGATTCGTAAAGTGGAGTAAGTAATATAGCCGTTACTCCTAATTGCTGCAAATAATCCAGCTTTAGCCGTATACCCGTGAGATCTCCATGCTGATCGCCATTGCTATCATAAAAACTTCTTTGAAAAATATGATAGATGATCTCACCCTTTGCAGCTATATGTTTTGTATGCTTTTGGGCATTAACAAAGGGGCACACAAGACCGCACAACAAGGCAGTAACTATTGCAAACTTATTTTTTATCATTTATACAGGTTTACAGGATATCCAAAGTAAAAGAACCTTTTGTCGAAGCACAATGAAGAAATTACTTTAAAAGTGGTACAAATTATCTAAAAATTGCATTTATAATCCTATTGCTCATAAATCGTTCTTTTTGAATAATATCCGCCAATAAATAGCCAATATTGTTATTTTTTTACCAATAAAATACTGGTTACTTCGTCACCGATCCAATAGTGTCATTTATATTTTTCATAATGGGCTAAAGGTGAGGAAGTAATGAAAGTTAAACCGTATCACATTCTGTTATTAGCTGCGTTGGTAATTTTACCGGCTGTGATATTTGCACAAACAGCCCAGCTTACAATCAAGGTGATTATATCGCCCAAAGTACCCAAAACAGATACCCTGGTGGTAATAGGTAACCAGGAAATATTTGGCAGCTGGTTTGATTTTACCAAGGGAAAAATGACCCGGCAGGATGATACAACCTGGCTACTCACTCACTCATTTCCTGTAAATACTTTACTGGAATTTCAAATAACAAGGGGAACATACAACAGGGGCGCCATTTTTACAAATGGCCGTTACCAGGGTCCAAAGGTGCCTTTCAGCATAAAAAAGGATACTACATTAATACTCCGCCCGCTAACCTGGAACGACCTTTTTAACCGCGGTGCAACAGGTAATATTAAATATTATCACAATTTTGATGACCATAACCTGAAATATACACGAGATGTAATGGTGTGGTTGCCGCCTTCATATAACAGATCGCCTAATAAAAAATATCCCGTACTCTATGTTCACGACGGGCAAAATGTATTTATGCCAGGTTCCATTTATTCTGGCGAATGGCGGCTGGATGAAATTGCGGATAGCCTGATCAAAACAGGCGCGACAGAGGAATTTATTATAGTAGCTATAAATAATACCAAAGACCGCTGGGTTGAATATTCGGGTACGCCGGAAGGGATGAACTACCTAAAATTTATAGTAAATAACTTAAAACCCTTTATTGACAAAAATTATCGCACAAAACCCGATAAAAACAATACAGCAATAATGGGTTCATCCATGGGCGGCCTTATTTCCTTCTATATGGTTTGGTTATATCCCAATGTTTTTTCAAAAGCGGCCTGTTTGTCCAGTGGTTTTGCCTATGATGAGGGGCAGCTCATTAGCAAATTTGCCGCGTCATCCAAAAAATTACCGGGCACACGGTTATACTTAGACTGTGGCGATCAGGACCTGGATAAATATTTCCTTATTGATAACGAAAAAATGAAGGCCCTGCTTAATAAGCACCCCGAGATACAGGTGATGTACAAGATTTTTCCGGGAGCAGCACATAATGAATATGCGTGGTCAAAAAGACTAGCTATACCATTAACTTTTTTATTCGGCAAAAATGAAACGCACTGATATTTAGAGATGGGAATACTTTGTAAAGCCGCCATAACTAATGGCAAGGGCAGTTTTGAGATAAGTGAGATTGAGGTTAATGATCCGGGGGATGACGAGGTGCTTGTAAAAATTAAAGCTGCAGGGTTATGTCACACCGACTATGATTCGCTCAGCTGGGGTAAACAATTAATTTTAGGTCACGAAGGCTCAGGTATTATAGTTAAGACTGGTAAGAGTGTGAAAGAGCTATATCCTGGCGATAAGGTAATATTGAGCTGGGCTACGCACTGTGGGCACTGCTTTCAATGCTTAAAGGGCAACCAGCATTTATGCGAGGTAGCCTCGCCCGTAACAGCTCATGGCAATGATTTTACACCCGGCCATGCCTGCCCATCTGGCACTACTTTTAAGGGGCAACCCGTACTTCGGTCATTCAATCTTGGTACAATGGCCGAATATACTTTGGTTAAAGAATCTGCCATAGTAAAAAATCATTCGGATAAAATGAGCTTCCCGGCGGCCAGTATTATCAGCTGCGGAGTTATGACAGGATATGGCTCAGTGGTGAATGCGGCTAAGGTAAAACGCGGCTCGTCTGTTGTTGTGCTGGGAACTGGTGGAGTAGGGCTAAATGTGATACAGGGTGCCAAAATAGCCAAGGCCACTAAGATCATAGCAATTGATGTTAATAAAACCAGGCTTGATATGGCCAAAGCATTTGGCGCCACGCATACCATATTGGCGGATAAAGCAGATACAGGACTTTTAAATGCCGCTAAACAAGTAAAAACATTAACAGAAGGCCGGGGAGCCGATTACGCTTTTGAATGCACAGCCAAACCAGAATTAGGGGCAGCACCGCTGGCAATGGTGCGCAACGCCGGAACAGCCGTACAGGTGAGCGGTATTGAACAAGAGATCAGCATTGACATGAACCTTTTTGAATGGGACAAAACTTATATTAATCCCTTATACGGCAAATGCCGCCCACAAATTGATTTTCCAACTATTATTGACTTATATGAAGACGGGCAGATATTATTAGAACAAATGATTACCCGCACTTATCTTTTAAATGAACTTAATAAAGCCTTTAATGACCTTCTTGCAGGCAGAAATGCCAAAGGGGTCATCGTATTTGACTAATAATAAAATGTCAAGATTCAGAACAATTGAAATATCAAACCCACAGTACGAATCTAACAATTTACGATTTATAACTGTAAAAACGCCCAACCTTAAAGGGCGCGGAGATATTTGTGTATTTGTACCTCCGCAAGTACAAAAAACAGATGTTGTTCCTATTGTAATCCTATTGCACGGTGTATATGGCAGCGCGTGGAGCTGGGCATATAGTTCGGGCGTGCATTTAAAGGTAAATGAACTTATAAAGCAGGGCATTTTGCCCCCCATGATCATTGCCATGCCATCAGATGGCCTATGGGGAGATGGTTCAGGTTATTTGCAGCACAGCGGCTACGATTTTGAAAAATGGATAACCGAAGATGTGATTGACGCGGTAATTGAAAGCATTGATGGCGCTGATGTGGAATCGCCTTTATTTATTTCGGGCTTATCAATGGGCGGTTTTGGCGCTTTGCGTATTGGTGCCAAATATGGGCAAAAATTCAGGGCGATGTCCGGACTATCTTCTATTACAAGTTTGCCGCAGATGAAGCTTTTTGTTGAAGAAAGTCTGAAAAGCTATTTGCCATTAAATATTGTTGATGAGGACCTGCTGGCAACATTTAAACACTACCGCCATCAACTACCCCCCATGCGCTTTGATTGCGGCACACATGACCTGATGATAAGCTATAACCGCAACCTTCATCAAAAGATGGAAAAGGAAGGCATTCTGCATACCTATGAAGAATACTCGGGCGGGCACGAATGGCCTTATTGGTCTGAACATATCATTGATTCCTTAAATTTCTTTGCAGAGCGGTTATAAAGCACGCCAATAATTCCGCATCTTTATTCTAATGAGAAGGCGTCCTAATTATTTTCTACCTCTCGGCATAGCAATTGGCGCAGGTATTGGTGTTGCATTGAATAATATGGCTATCGGTATAGGTATTGGTGTTGCATTAGGCTTCGCCATTTCAGCAGTCGCTCAAAACCGGAATAGAGAAAAATAGGCTTTTTCTAAATTAAAATATTACACTTCGAAAGTTAATCAGCCCAGCCATTGGAGTTAATTCATATGGAGAAGGGGCTATTTTAATTTTCTACAGGCATGTCCCTTAACTGTTTAGGTGTTAACGGCGCGTAGCCTGCAGGTGTCGAAAATATTCCGGCAGGTACCGGTTCAAACTTGATTTCCTTTACTGTTGTTTTAATAACCATCCCGTTCTGGTTAGTTGTAAAAGCCAGCGGAACACCGTGGCCCGTGTCAAAAGCCATTGTCAATGAATTCGGTATAATGGAAACTTCCTTTGTAAACCATGCTTCCGAACTCTCGCCTGTCGCTTTATCTGTTAAGGTGTATTTTAAAGTTTTGTGGCCAAAAATTGTTTTAGTTTCGGTACTGGCCACATAGATAAATCCAAGTTTCGCGGGCGCTTCCCCGGCCTGTTCGGCCTTATTATAATCTATCACGTATTTTTTAGCGCTCGACCGCAAAAGCACACGCATAAAGTTGGTGGGTTTATCGGTAATAATTGTGGTTGATTCATCATTCATTTGCTGAATGCTTACTGCTGAATCACCCTTAAAATAAACTACCGCTGATTTTGGTAAATAAATAAGATACCTGTTCAGGCTATCTGGCAATTGATAATCAATACTGTAGGTAACTGAGCCCTGTTTTACCTTTTTGTTACTGCATGAGGTATAGAAAGCAAGTAGTATCAATAAATATAAAGGGGAGATTTTCATTCCGATAATTATTATTTGATATAATGGCTATTAGGCAAAATACCGTTGCAAATTTATCAAATTAAACTTCGGTAAAGATCAGAATAACTTAAAATTTAGGTGTGAAGAAAGCAAAAAGCACTTCAGGATTTTTACTTAGGGGGCGTTGTGTTTTTTCAAATAATACTTACTAATGGTTTAACCTTTTTATTATCAGTTACGTAGAACAGTTTAACACGTATATTCAAAATTAAAAGCAATATGCAGCATTGTTTTTAATGAATTGTTTTAACGGAACTTTAAATCTATAGCCATTTAAAGTTTAGCCTAACCCAAATATTCTTTTTACTGAATTAACGAATACAATATGAAAAAATTGATCTTATTGAGTTTTGTGTTGATAACATTTATCAATAATCAAATTTATGCCCAGGCAGTTACCAAGTATGGTGATAACGTAGGCACACTGGATGGTATTATAAAAGCTTACTACGATGTAGTAACAGTTAAAAAAGGAGAAAAAGTGAGTTTTGAGCGCGACAGCCTATTGCATATAGAAGGTGTGCGGGTTGGGTCCGCCGGAATTGATGTGAAGGGTAACCCCACGTTGCATTATACCTCATTGAAGCAGTATCACAAAGAGTCAGATGCTTACATGGAGAAAAATGGGTTTTATGAACATGAAACCGCACGTACGGTTCAAAATATCCGCAATATATACCACGTATGGAGCTCATATGAATCAAGGAACGAACCGGGCGGGAAAATTATAGCACAGGGAGTTAATAGCATTGAACTGTATTACGATGGCAAAAGGTTTTGGATACTGGGATGGTTCTATGATTGATTAATCAATAATTAACTTATAAGTTACAATAACGAAACTTTAACAACAACTAATCGTATTAGTGATTAAAAATTTATCATATCATTTGATAAACAAGCAATAAAAAGATAATAACGTGAGCATGAAAAGTATTTTAAGCAAAGAGTCGCCAGGCGTTCAAAGCATTCCAAATAATAAGATCATTGCGAATGATATTGAGCCTTTTATAAAAACCGACGAAAAAGCTAATTCATCCCGCAATGAATTGCTGGATGAATTTGATTTACTTTTATCCAACCATCAGTTGGACAACAAAATATCCAAAAAATATCTAAGTCGCGAACGCTTGCCGAAGACCATTTTGGCCATAGCGGGCGTTCTGATGTGTATTTTAGGCGTGATCATTATACTCATGCCCTCAGCTTCGCTTAATAGCAGCCTGAAATATATTGTTTCGTCCTGCATAATAGTGACCGGCGTTTACCTGGCGGTCAAATTCGCCCTTTAAATCTACCGGGAATATTCATATGTCAAATCCTATTGCAAAAAGGCTATTACTTGTTGACGACAATCCATTATTCCTTAAAATCTTAGAACAGGCTTTTACTAAAGCAGGTTTTGAATGCACCTCGTGCTTATCTGCTAATGAAGGGATTGAATATTTAAACCGTAATATCCCCGACGCTATTCTTTCTGACTATGAAATGCCCGAAATGAATGGCATTGAGTTTAGAAAATATTTAATAACCTATCCTGACTTTAAGGACATCCCCTTTGTATTTCTGAGTTACATTACTGATAAAGACCTGATGTCTGAGGGGCTTGATTTGCAGGCAGTGGACTACGTGGTAAAAGAAACCCCCGTAAAAGTAATTGTATCAAAAATCACCAACCTGATCGATACCGTTCAAAAACAACGGGAATTATCAGTGCTTGAAATAAAAAAAGCCGCTATAGCTTTAAATATCCGTACAGTCCCCAAAGTGTCACCTATAGTTAAAGGCTTTGACCTTGATTTTTGGCACCAGGCTTACCAGGATGTTCCGGGAGGCGATTTTATTGATTTTATAGAGGTTGATGATCGTTACAGTTTTATTGTACTGGGTGATGTAATGGGAAAAAAGTGGGTCGCATGGTTTTTCACATTCAGCTTTTTAAGCTACATACGCGCTGCCATCAGGTTTGGGATATTAAACCGGGATTTTTCACCAGCGGGGATCTTGCAAAAAGTGAACAGCGTTATTTGTTATGATAATGCCTTGAAAGATATTTTATCAACGATGTCATTGATGATGATCGATAATCAAAGCCAAACTGTAACCTATTCGGGTGCTGGCGATCTGCCCATACTTCATTATAATGCTGCGAGCGGCGAACTGCTGCAGATTGGCTCAGAGGGGTTGTTACTTGGCTTATTTCCAGACGGTGGTTATACCGAGCAAACAATAGAACTCAAACCAAATGATGAACTATTTATTTTCACAGATGGGTTGATCGATTATGAGGACAATGGTGAAAAAAAGAGCGATTACACCCTGTTTAAAAATAAACTTGCCGCAATGCTAAATAACAAGCTATCATTTAAACAGATAAGACAAAATTTACTTCAAAATCTATCGCCATCACTGGTTGATGATTGCAGTATTATTAATATTCATAAACAATAAAAATATGATAAAAGTAATCAAAGAGGGTCCCAAATATGTTGTTGCCGACGTTACTATAACTGAAGCCAACCTGAGTAATTCGGACCAGTTTAAAGCGGGCCTTGTAAGCTTGCTTGACCAGTACAAAAAAATAATTATCCTTGACCTGCAGGAACTGAAATACGTTGATAGCGCATTTCTTGGCGCACTGGTGAGCTCATTAAAATATGCCATAAGTATGCAGCAGGATATTGTTTTGGTTGGTTTAAGAACAGATATCAAAGATCTGATCAAGCTCATCAGGCTGGATAAGGTTTTTAAAATATTTAATTATGCAGATGATGCCTTATTTGCTATAAATAAGTAGGAATGCAACCGGGCGCCAAGAAACTGGAGTTTGAATTTAATAACAGCAGCGATACGCTGATCTCATCGCTGCAATATATGCTGGGGCATATAAATGAAAATATTCCGGCAAATGCCGATGTGGAAGATGTTCTGTTTAGGGGTAAGGTAATTATTACCGAACTGCTTACTAACGCAATCAAACATGCGGGTAAGGGCAGTACTTTATTTAATATTGAAACAGACGGGCGTTATCTTATTATACAGAAAACGGATAATGGATCGCCGCTGTACCTGGTTAATACCCACACCCATTCTTCAATTGATGAAGCCGAAAACAAGAAACTCATCAGTGCCGATCCGCTAAATTTATTATTTGCTGCCTGGGAGAGCGAAAACCATATCATCTTTAGTTGCGAAGAAAGCTCAATTGATGCTTTTTTGTCTGTAGAGCAGGTTATGGAGCATTTTGGCATCCTGATAATTACACGGTCATCTGATGAATTCACTTATACTTATAATAAGGAATCCCAATCCAATATTTTTAAAGTGAAGATCAATTTTTAGTATTCACGTTATCTTCCATTCCCAATTTATGGTGTCATGTTGCGGAAAACGGAACACCAAAAATCCGTAATACTACGCAGCCAATTCCGTAGAAACACTCCTTCATAACTCTGTTTGTCTGTATACTTTTGGATGAACATAAATACTTACAGTTATGAGCACACTCACTTATATAGACGATTGTCAGTTAGATCACTTTATTTTGCAAAAGATATTATCCAGGTTTGGCTCATCATTAGAGGTAAAATGCACAGATACGGGTAAGGAAGCCCTTAGCTTATTATCACAGCAAAAAGTATACAGTGATAATTTGCCCGACCTGATTTTATTGGACATTTACATGCCCGGGTTTGATGCATGGGACTTTTTGGATAAAATTGAATTATTATATCCAACATTGCCGCACACCCTCGAAATATATATTCTATCGGCTTCGAAATACCCAGCTGATGTGGAGCGTTTAAAGCAATACACCTGTGTTAAAGCATTTATACTAAAACCGATAACAAAGGAAGTGCTGCAAAAGCTGATCAGGCATAAAATATCCCCGTTAAATCAATTTGCTACCATCGAGGCGCAGAATTAATTAACGCCGTGTTTTGCTTTAAGAAATAGCCAATTACTCTTTTTTACCTTTTACATTTACCAAGATGGAGGTGGTATGCACAATGCCCAGGGTACTACCGGGCGTAATTTCAAGATAATGCTGCAGGTAACCTTTAACTATGCCCTTCATAATCCGCTCATAGGTTGCCTTAAATTCCGGATAATAAGGTATGGTTGATTTTCGGAAATACATTTTGCCCTTGTCATCAACAAAAACGTAAAAAGAATAATCAAAATCTTCAAAGGCCTCATGAATGGTAATATTATACTCCGGAGAAATATAATCATCAGAAGCATCTATCTTTACTAATTCAGTAGATATATTTTTTACTTTTTCAACAGTTACCAAGGGAGTTTTACTTTTGAAAATAACCGGCTCCCTTGCAGAAAATGCGCTGTCAATTTTATCGTTTGCCAATTTTGCCCGTTTTTTTATAAATAAAGTATCCTTTTGGCCGGGGCTTCCCATCGTTTTAATATTTATAACAGGGTTACTTTTTATGTACCGGTCAGAATAAAAAGTAAGGAAAACTTTTGACCCTTCGTCATCATCCATTATTATCTTATTTTCAACCCGTAATGCCTGTAATACCAAACTATCTGTAGTTATTTTTTTTAGCTTGAACCATGCATCAACCATATTAAAGATGGAGTCATGATCGAAATAAACATGAAAACCGTAATAGCGTTTCATTTTGGGGCTGAATACTTCTACCGAATCGTCAGATATAAAATGGAGTTTCCAGGAAGGTTCAAGCTGATATCCCATTTTATCAAATACCAGTCCGGTATTAAAAGCTCGTCGCACTTCAGTAAACCCAGCTCCCTTTACAGTACTGAATGGCAAGCTCCGTTTAACATAAGTGCGATTGCATGAAATATTAATAGCCGAAATTAAAACCAGGAGGAACAAAAATCGTTTCATATAAAAAATCTGCTCAAAATAAGTAAAATGCAGGAATTTTAAATGGTAGTTTAAATATCAGGTATCAATTGATTGTATTTTTTTGTTTATTAATTTGAATTGATATCTAAATAGATGTTAGGCCAAATAATAAATATTTTAATAAATTAGCAAACTTAAAGCAGTGTCCGATCCGTCAGAGAAACTAATATAATTCTTTGCCAGGTTAACTAACCTGGCAATATTCCTTTACTATTAAATGAATTGCTAATATCATAATTAAAGGGTATGATCACTGAAATTCCTGACACGAATTATCAAGACATTTTTTACAACAGCCCCGCAACCAAGCTTATTATTGCCGCGGATGCGCCATTATACACTATTTTGGACGCAAATAAGGCATATTTAGATGCAACAAACAGTACACGGGAGGCCCTGGTTGGAAAGTCTGTATTTGCGGTCTTCCCTGCAAACCCAACAGACAATGTTTCAAAAAATATTGAGAGAACGATATTTTCCTTTGAACAGGCCATTAGGAATAAGACACCACACGTAATGAGCAATTACAGGTATGATATACCTATTGCAGGAACAGATGATTTTGAAGAACGATACTGGACTACCAGCAACACGCCGATATTAAATAAAAATGGCGATGTGCAATATTTTATCCACTCGCCAACTAATGTAACCCAGCTTATTAAACTTGCTGAGAGGGAGAAGGCAGGAATAGAAGCGCTTAAAAATCAGCGGAAACAGCTTTATTCCATATTTATGCAGGCGCCAGTGGGTATTGCTATATTTAAAGGTCCTGAATATTTGGTTGATCTTATTAATCCACCATTGTGTGAATTGTATGGCAAAACCATGGAAGAGTTGATGGGGAAACCTGTATTTGAAGTACTCCCTTCAGCTAAAGGCCAGGGCTTTGAAGAGTTGCTGAACGGTGTGCGTTTAACAGGTGTTCCGTTTAAAGGACAAGGTTTGGCCATACCTCTTGTTCGTAATAATGAGCTTGAAACCGTATATGTTAATTTTGTTTATGAGCCCTTTCGGGAAGATGATGGCTCCATTAGCGGTGTAATATGCGTTGCAACAGAAATAACTGAACAGGTAAATGCAAAACAGCAAATTGAAGAAGCAGAAGAACGGGCAAGGCTTGCTGTGGATGCTGTGGGCTTGGGTACTTATGATTTAAGTCTTTTAACAGGCGAGATGATAACCTCAACCCTGTTTGCCAATATGTTTGGTTTTGAAAAACCAGTAACCCGTAGAGAGTATATAGCAGTTTTTCATCCGGACGACACGAAAATACGTGAAAACGCGCATAATGAAGCCATAATTACAGGGAAATTGTTTTATGAGGCCCGGGTATTGTGGAAAGATAAAAGCTTGCACTGGCTAAGGGTTGAGGGAAAGGTATTTTATGACCAGGCCTCAAAAGCGGTGCGCATATTAGGTACGCTGCTGGATATTACAGAACAAAAAAGATCAAGGGAAGAACAACGTAAGTTGATAACCCTGGTTGATAATAGCGTTGATTTGATGTCTATTTTAAGTATGGATGGCACTAATTCGTACATTAATCAGGCGGGCATTGATTTACTCGGCTTTGAAAGCGCGGAGCATGTAACAAGTACTCCCATTTCACAACTCCATGAGCCGGAAGACTTTAAAAAGGTGGAAACTGAAGTTTTACCAACTGTAATGAGTAAGGGAAGATGGGCCGGAACGATGCTGGTTCGGCATCTTAAGTCGGGCGAGATATTCCCGGTATTCAATAACTGTATCCGCATTGACGACCCGGTGTCGGGCGTGCCCATTGCTGTTGGTGCCGTAATGCGCGATATGCGCCCGGAAATGGCCGCACAACAGGCTCTTTCTGATAGTGAGCAGTTGCTGCGAAATATTACTAATGCTGTTCCCACTGCGATATGGACATCTGATGAAACAGGCGGTATCACTTTTGTTAACCAGACCTGGATAGAGTGGACGGGTAAACCTTATGACACACACATGGGAGCAGGTTGGGCTGATGCTATTCTAGCTGAAGACCGGCAGCGTGTCTTACAGAAATTTATTAATGACTTAACCAACAGGGTCCATTACGAGGCAGAATTCCGGATAAATCATTTCGACGGAACAGACCATTGGTGCGTAGCCAGCGGACAGCCGCAATACCGGAAAGATGGCTGTTTTACCGGTTACGTGGGCGCCTGTGTTGATATTACAGAGCAAAAATATTTGCAACAACAAAAAGACGACTTTATAGGCATAGCCAGTCATGAACTGAAAACTCCTGTTACCAGTATTAAGGCATACACGCAAGTGCTTGAAAGAATGCTACTGAAAAAGGGGGAAAGCAAGGAAGCCAGTATGATCGGCAGGATGGACGCGCAACTTAACCGACTGACAAGCCTGATAGGAGACCTGCTGGATGTTACTAAGATCAATTCGGGTAAACTGCAGTTTAATGATAGGGAATTTGATTTTAACCCAATGGTTAAAGAACTGGTAGAAGACCTGCAACGGACAACTGAAAAACATACACTAATTGAAAATTATAACGAAACCGGGATTGTTTACGGTGATAAAGAGCGTATTGGCCAGGTGATTACCAACTTGATCACCAATGCCATTAAATACTCGCCTCATGCAGATAAGATTATAATATATACCGCGTTAAAAGAAAATGAAGTGACCCTTTGTGTACAGGATTTTGGAATAGGTATTTCAAAGGATAAGTTGAAAAAAGTTTTTGAGCAGTTTTACCGCGTGAGCGGAGATATGCAACATACCTTTCCGGGACTTGGTCTTGGATTGTATATTTCGTCAGAGATCATGAAACGTGAAGGTGGCAGAATATGGGTAACCAGCAATGAAGGTAAGGGTTCAACTTTTTGTTTCGCATTGCCTGTTAGCACTTACAAAGAGGAATTAAAAAAACAAAACGAATAGCATTTTAGTATAGAATTTAATGATACAGAAGGTTAAGAAAATTATGATAGCTGATGATGATCCGGGTATACTGGATTCTATCGGAATAATGCTTGAATTTGAAGGATATCAAGTAAGTACTACATTAA
This sequence comes from Mucilaginibacter sp., assembly GCA_028288085.1. Taxonomy (GTDB): domain Bacteria; phylum Bacteroidota; class Bacteroidia; order Sphingobacteriales; family Sphingobacteriaceae; genus Mucilaginibacter. The sequence continues at coordinate 25,856 of JAQBOK010000013.1, read as the reverse complement.
ACGGAAATACGCTTTTAAATATGGCGAATGAGCTGCCCGATTTGGTTTTATTGGATATATGGATGTCGGGAACCGATGGAAGAGATATTTGTAAGCAGCTAAAACAGCATGAAAAAACGAGTAAAATACCCATCGTTATGATATCTGCCAGTAAAGATATTGAACGTTCGGCTATGGATGCAGGAGCTGATGATTTTTTAGCCAAGCCTTTTGATATAAATGACCTGTTAGAAAAAATTCAAAGAAATATCTAATTTGCCGTATATCATTTGAGCAAACAATGGAATGAAAATTTACAAATTATTAATTGATGGGTTGTTGATCATATTTTTAGCAGCTATCACCCATAATTGCTACTCACAACCAAAACGGGCAGTGCTGGATTCTTATTTTAATGATGAACACTTTAAGGATGCAACTGGTAAAATGGTATCGTACCATTATAAATGGGAAGAAAAAGACAACAATGGATTTTCCATTTTTGGAGATGCCTTTAAAAATAATGGAGCCATTCTAAGTACGCTTTATCAGGCACCCAATCCTACTAATTTAGCATTAGCCGATGTCTATATTATTGTTGATCCGGACACCAGGAAAGAAAGCCCTGATCCCAAATACATAGGGCCTGATGACGTAAAAGTTATTGCCAGTTGGGTTGAGCATGGGGGCATATTGCTTATAATGGCAAATGATAGCGCCAATGTAGAACTAAAGCATTTTAATACGCTTGCAGAGAAATTCGGAATCCATTTTAATGATGACCTGCGCAATCATGTAAAAGACGACCATCATTTTCAGGATGGAGAATTCAATATTAATAGAGATAATACTCTATTAAAAACAGCAAGGAAGATATACATGAAGGATATATGCTCCTTAACTATTAGGCCACCTGCTTATGCCGCGCTTAAAGATGGAGATGCCACAATTATAGCTATTTCCCGCTACGGTAAAGGCGTTGTAGTTGCCGTTGGCGACCCCTGGCTGTATAATGAATATACTAATGGCAGGCTTCCAGCTGATTTTGAGAATGACAAGGCAGCTAATGATTTGGCTGGCTGGCTTCTAAAACAGGTGCCGGTTAAAGAACAGTGAGGTGATTTTGACGAGCAGGACTGAAAAAGTGGGCGAAGAAAAATACTAAACATTGTATTATCTCCCGGGCGCTTGTATAAGATTTCTCTAAATAGCCTACCCGCTGCCGAGGCAGGTTCGACAACGACAATTTATTTAAAATTATTCATGCAGTTATAACAACAGGGTGTCAACCCTATGCGCATGCACTATATCGTCACATGGTGACCAGGAGAATATGGTAAACCTGCCATCCTGCGAGGCAACAAGCGCGAAGGCATCCCGTTGGTCATAAACAAACTGGGCTGCTGCAAAATGGCGCGTTCCGCCATCCTGGCCAGGGGCCATTATCTGCGCAGGGCTGTCAATAATGGGTTCTGTCACCATGATCTCTTTAACAGTCTCTCCACCTATCGGCCGGGTTATTTTAGCCCCAAAAGCTAACAGTTCGTGTTTATCATTAATAATGGTTGCGCCGTCAACCGCTGTAAGTCCGGCTACACTTTCAATTTCCCTGGTCAGTTCCTCCTGCCAGAGTACAAGATTACGTTTGCTTACCTCTTGTTTCATCAGGTCAGACAAACCGCTAAATGCCGGTGCTACAGCATACGATATAGGGTGAATGATTGATTCGCGCCATGTATCGTTATCAGAAGGCACTACGAGTAGCAAACCGCCATGCCCGTGCGTCCGCATAGATACCGCCAGTTGCACATGCAGGTTAACTGCGTTGTTCCATGAAGCCGGTGACGTAAAGCCCAGCAGTGAGGTTATTAAAGCTGGGCAGTCGGGCAGGCTTACGCTCTGTTCGTCAACCACTTTTACTTCATCACCCTTTAATACAGCTACATTCACAAACTTTCCAAAACCATCTACGCGGCGGTGTTTAATCACCAGTAGTCCGGGTTCTATTACTTCTAATACGAAACAAAACCCGGGTATATCATGCGTAGTACCCCAAATATATATTTCCTCCTCATCCTGCCACACACCAAGGTGGATGCCCGAACGCTCAACCGCCGGCGCCAGTTTGGTTAAAATATCGGGGGTAAGCGGTAGTCGCTGTTCAAATATTAGCGGTTGTGCTGATTTCACAGGTGGAAGAAATGCAAGCGATATCTTTGGCGAACGGCCCTCTTCCTTGCGTAGGCTGGTCCAAAACGCGGTATCAATTATGGCTTCTATTATCTGTTTTTGCGGTTCAGGTGCAAGGTCGGCTTCTCCACGCTTCGCTGCAGCAGCTAATTGCGCGGCAAAATGCCTTTCAATAGCTCCGGAAACTGAACGCGCCGCTTTATAGGCTGGCTCACTGAGCATCGATCTGATCTCGTTATTCATAAAACGTAGTGTTGTGCCCCTAAATTACCCCAAATTATACTTTAAAATACAAGCAGGTTAAAAATATTACGTTAAGATGCTATTCAGAAAAGGCTTTATGAATTAACTCCGTAGGTCAGTTTCTTCAGCATCACCTCATTGATTATACTGATATTTTTACCAGATACTTCGATTAGTTTTTCTTCGGTAAATTCATTGATCACTTTAAACAATGTTTCGTATGAGGCCCCGGCAAAAGACGAAAGGTCCTGACGGGTGAGTTCGATATCAATAACCCCATCTTTGTTGGTGCCAAATTGATTTCTTAAAGTAATAAATGCCTGTGCTATTCGTCCCTTAACCGGCATATGTACCAGATTTCGCATTCTCTTTTCCGATTCCTGCAGTTCATTGGCAAAAAATCGCATCAATTTATAAGTCAGGATATTATTTACATTCAATGTCGTCTCAAAAAAAGCCATATCAATGTAACAAATTATGGCGGGTTCCAATGCGGTTGCGGATACCGGGTAAAATGGATCATTTCCTAAACCCGTATGGCCTATAATATCTCCACTTTTAGCAAAGCGTATAATGAGTTCTTTTTCATCATCCCATCTTTTATGCACTTTAACATTACCAGAGTAGATAAAATAGATACCTTTTACCGCATCACCTTCGCGGAATATAAGCTGCCCTTTTTTAATCGGATAGTTCTTTTTATGCACCGCTACAGCCGGAAGCCAGTCTTTTAAACAAAGCTGGCATAACAGGCAACTCTTTAGATCGCACTCGTAGTCGTGTTTTTTCATCGGGATACGAGTGCAATATTAAATTTTAATGGCACATAAAGGCAAAATATAATTAGAAATTAATCATTGCAGCTTTCCAGGTACTTCTCCAATGACAGCTTTCCGGAACCTATTACAGCAAATACCATCAGGAATACAAGTGCTGCTACTGATGACCACAGGTCGCTATTAAAGGGTGACTCTAATACGTTGATAAAAAACACCGCGCCAAAAACAACCGGTATCTGTATAATGGCAGAAAGACGGGTAAGAACGCCAAGGGCAATTAATGTGCCCCCTACCATTTGTACAAATGTGACATAATAAACCAATGCCATTAATAAGCCGGGAGAAAAAGAAATATCTGATTGATTTTCGATCATTGATCTTAAATAGGCGGTATTTTCCATGAAACCGAGTCCCTTGAGGAGCAAAAATACCCCTAAAGCTATACGGATAATATCCAGAAATCTAGGGTGATGACTATCTCCCCACTTTTCAACTTTATGTATTAAGTTCATAACTCCTCCTTTTGGGTTAAACAGGTTTATGATAAATTGGTATATATCAAATATAATAAGTTTTTATCTTATTGTAAAGTTTTTTTACGTTAAACGATAATTGATAAACTATTGTAAAAACAACATTTATTAAGAATATTTTGTTTGTAAATGCAATATTTTATTATTTAAACAACATTTTACTTGATTTAGCTAAGACTCTTACCTATTTTTGCAGTAAGTTTTGTCGGCTGCAACTCTCCATCAATAACTGGATGAGTTTTCCCGGCCCATAATAAAAATATGAAAACTACAAGCTACACAAATGGGATACCTATCTCTCCTTCATTGAATTATTTATCAGGTGATAGGGACGACCCTAAAAAAAGCCTTATTTTAAAAAAACGGCTCATCACTATTTCAATTTTGTGTATAGCTGTTGCCATTGCCATCAGTATTATAGCCAAGGTTTTAGTGTCGCTTATCAACCTGGTTACCAATGTTTCTTTTTACGGTTCACTTTCCTTGAAATTTAATAGCCCTGCATTTAATCATTTAGGCCTATGGGTAATAGCTATTCCTGCAATTGGCGGTATTATAGTAGGATTTATGGCTTTATATGGGTCCAAAGCCATCAGGGGGCATGGCATACCCGAAGCCATGGAACAAATATTGGTTAACCAAAGTAAAATAAAACCGGTTATTGCTTTCTTAAAACCGGTATCATCAGCTATCGCTATCGGAACCGGGGGCCCTTTCGGGGCCGAAGGGCCTATAATAGCGACCGGCGGTGCGTTGGGATCTACCTTGGGCCAGTTGTTCAAAATCACATCCAACGAACGTAAGATTGTTTTAGCCGCCGGCGCCACCGCCGGTATGGCTGCCATATTCGGGACACCGATAGCCGCCGTTTTTTTAGCGATTGAATTGTTGCTGTTCGAATTTTCGCCTAAGGCCATTCTACCTGTGGCGCTGGCTTGTATTACCGGTGCCGCGGGCCATCACTTATTATTCGAATCGGGTCCTGTATTTCCAATGTCCGACTTGAAAACGCCGTCCAATATAGCGCTGGCTATTTATAGCTTTATGGGTATCATTATTGGTTTTTTATCATTGATTCTCACCAAAGCGGTTTACTGGATAGAGGATATATTTGAAAAACTACCTATACATTGGATGTGGTGGCCGGCAATAGGCGGACTTGCAGTTGGTGTAGTAGGCTATTTTGCACCCCATACCTTAGGCGTTGGCTATGATAATATAACCAATTTATTATCCGGCACACTTCCTTTAAGCATCATATTCAGTTTATGTTTTTTTAAATTCCTTTCATGGGCTATTGCTTTGGGCAGTGGCACCTCGGGCGGTACACTTGCTCCTTTATTGACCATTGGCGGAGCAGCGGGCGCTATAATAGGCAGTTTGATCGTTAATGTATTCCCTAATGCTGGTATCAGTATCCCCATGGCAGCATTGATCGGTATGTCTGCCATGTTTGCAGGCGCTTCTAGGGCCTACCTCACAAGTATCACTTTTGCGTTGGAAGCAACTATGCAATCGCACGCTTTGTTGCCGTTATTAGGAGCTTGTACGGCGTCGTACCTTATTTCGTTCTTCCTTATGGAAAATACCATAATGACCGAAAAAATAGCGCGCCGCGGTGTTTTCACGCCTGATTCTTTCGAGCCCGACCTGTTGCAGAAATTAACTGTCGCACAAATGATGGGCGAAAGTGACATGGTTTTGAGTTTTAAAAACACGATTAAGGACGCATGCGACTGGATAACGGAAAACAAGTATCACGATAGTTATATTATCACTGTGGATGATGATAGTGCATACGCGGGCATTGTAAAATTAGCCAATCTGTATATCAATAACCCCGATGGGAATAAACTATTAAAAGAGATCATTGACCCTGTTCATTTCTTTTTAAAAAATGATGATACTTTGAGAACCGCGGCCGAAGTAATGGCTCAAAATAATACCGAAGCATTGCCGGTTATATCGGCAAAAGGCAATAAGGTTATTGGTATATTAACCTACCAGGATATTCTATCGGCCTATAAACTTCATTTGGAAGAAAACGAAACCGCAAATACCCAGATATCTCTTAAACGCGGGCGAATCAAGATGCTGATAAAGGGCAGGAAACTGATAAATATCAATGATGCGCCCAAATGATCATAACATCTTGTACCTGGATTTTTGAATAGGTAAAATCATTAATATCTTTAGCTCATAAACCGTCAACAAAAAACATAAACGGCAAATTGTTTTTGTCGTATTTTTTTGACCCACTCTATAATTGTTATCAATACATTTATAAAATGAGAGCTAAAGTATCCTTGTTTTTCATATTAGCAGTCTTGAGCCTGAACGCTTACGCGCAAAAAAGTGCGAGCGCTGATATCAGCAGCGGTTCGCAATTAACTGTCAGCCGTTTTATTTACGGTCAGTTTGCTGAGCATTTGGGGCATGGTATCTATGGTGGTTTTTGGGTAGATAAAACTTTGCCGGTAGAAAAACAGGACAGGATACGGCTGGATGTGGTTAATGCATTAAAAAAAATAAAAATACCCGACCTGCGCTGGCCGGGCGGTTGCTTTGCTGATGAATACCATTGGCGGGACGGAATTGGCCCACACATGCAGCGACCCAAAATGGTGAATACCAATTGGGGAAACGTAACGGATGATAATAGTTTTGGCACTAATGAATTTCTGGAACTTTGCCACCTGATAGGCTGCGAACCTTATATAGCTGGCAATGTAGGTAGCGGCACGGTAGAAGAAATGTCAAAATGGATAGAATACCTAAATCTGGATGGCGAGAGCACTATGGCTGAATTAAGAAAGCAAAACGGCCATCCTGCACCCTACAAGGTTATCTTTTGGGGTGTTGGAAACGAAAGCTGGGGTTGTGGAGGCAATATGACACCTGAATTTTACTCGGACCAATACAAACGTTATGCAACTTATGCGAGGAATTATCCCGGCGCTCATCTCAAAAAAATTGCGAGCGGCCCCAATTCTGATGATTATAACTGGACCGAGGTGTGTATGAAGAATATCGGCACAGGCATGTGGGGATTGTCGCTGCACTATTATACCATACCTACCGGCGATTGGGGCCATAAAGGATCAGCTACCCATTTTGATGAAAAAGAATATTTTAACACTATGGTCAACGGCCTGAAAATGGATGAACTGGTAACCAAACATTCGGCCATAATGGATAAGTATGACCCCGAAAAACGGGTTGCCCTTGTTGTTGACGAATGGGGTATCTGGACTGATGTGGAGCCCGGTACCAATCCCGGATTTCTTTATCAGCAAAACAGTTTGCGCGATGCCCTTTTGGCGGCAACTACATTAAACATATTTAATAACCATTGCGACAGGGTGAAGATGGCTAACCTGGCACAAACCGTCAATGTGCTTCAATCACTTATATTGACCGATAAGGATAAAATGCTGCTTACTCCAACATATCACATATTCGATCTGTATAAAGTTCACCAGGATGCAAAATATCTACCTGTAAAACTGAGCTCACCCGATTACGAATTTGAGGGTAAAAAGATACCGGCTGTAAGTTTGTCAGCATCACGGGATACATCTGGTAAAATACATATTTCGCTTGTTAACCTGGATCCGCATAACAATATTGCCATCACCGCTACGCTTGCCGGTTTACAGTGGACCAAAGTGACCGGACAAATACTTACCTCTGCTAATCTGACTGATATCAATACTTTTCAGCAGCCCGAAAAAGTACACATAATCAGCTTTAGCGGTGCAAAAAAGGATGGTGATAAATTGGTTGTTTACCTGCCTGCAAAGTCTGTGGTGACGCTGGAATTGAATTGATTCCTGAGGGAAAACTGGGATAAAAAAGCTATTGCTATTTGCCGCTCTGCGTCTTCCTGCTCGTAGATGCCCTGATAATCAGTTCGGGTTTAATACTGATGGTTATTGGTGTACGTGATGATTCTTCTTGATCCATTTCTCTGAAATAAAGATCAGCAATACTTTTACCCATATAAATACTGAACTGATCAATAGTAGTAATCGATGGACTTGTTATCTCGGTGAAAGCTTCATTTGAGTATCCGCATATCCCAAGTTCTGAGGGCACTTTTATGCCCATTGCCGAAGCCACCTCCAAAACCCCTAAAGCCGAAAAATCAGATGTAGAAGCAAATATGGCGTCAGGCGGATTGGGCAGGTTCAAAAGCGCTCTCGTTGCTGTTGCTCCAAGCTCTTTTGTCCACGCATTTTCAACTACCAGCTCATTAATAATTGGCATATTGTTTTTTTTTAATGCGTTCAGGTAACCTGCTTTCCGTTGTATAAATATATCCAGGTTTTGCGGGCCTTCAAGGAGGGCAATCCGTTTGTACCCCTGCTCTATCATATGTGATACTGCTTCCATCGATACCTGTTCCGTATCATTGAGTACTTTCAACGTTTTTAATTCACTGGCTACACGGTCAAATTGTATCAGCTGTATACCGCTATCGATCACATTTTGCAGGTGACTATAATCACCGCCCTCCGCCGATACAGATATAACGATACAATCCACGTGCTGATTGATCAGTGTATTTACACATTGTATCTCTTTCACATGTGATTCGTTAGATTGGCAAATAACCAGGTTATACCCTTTCTGGTAGGAAGCCTCTTCAATACCGGCAATAACATTCGAGAAGAAGTTTTGGTTGATGCGCGGTACTACAATACCTATGGTTTTTGATTGCCCCTTGCGCAAATTTGAAGCAAGTGTATTTCGTTTATATTTAAGCTCGGTCGCTGTCGACAGGATCAGTTTCCTGGTTTCTTCGTTTATATTACCGATATTATTTAGTGCCCTGGATACAGATGAAGCAGCAATATTTAGCTTTTTGGCAATATCATAAATGGTAGCTCTTTTTTTTTGCTTCATTTTTTTTGTAAAAATGCTAAATAAATTTAGGCAATCGATTGCAATTGAATAAAAATAATTTAATTTAGTCGGGTTGAATAGAGGCTGATTATGTGAGCAGTTGATTAAGTTTTTTTACTTTTATCAATAAAGCACCTGCCAGTACGCAGATCCAACCCAATCAACCAATTATAACCAAATAAACCATGCTATTATTAGGTATTGATGTAGGCACGTCATCTGTTAAAGTTTCAGTTGTAGATTCCGAAACGCAAAATGCCATTGCTTCTGCACAGTACCCTGATAGCGAAAGCCCTATTCTGTCGCCTAAGCCCGGCTGGGCCGAGCAGGCGCCTGATATGTGGTGGCAGCAGGCACAACAAGCCATTCATCTATGTAATAACAGTGGTTTATACAATCCGGATGACATTTCGGCAATTGGCATTGCCTACCAGATGCACGGCCTGGTATTGGTAAATAAAGATCAACAGGTACTTCGCGACAGCATCATTTGGTGTGATAGCCGCGCTGTTGATATTGGCAACAAAGCTTTTCGTGATATTGGCGAAAAAAGATGCCTGAGCCATCTGCTTAACTCGCCGGGAAATTTTACAGCCTCTAAACTGGCATGGGTAAAGCTGAATGAACCGCAGATATATGATCAGATAGACAAGATCATGCTGCCGGGCGACTTTATAGCAATGAAGCTTACTGGTGAGATCACCACTTCAGTTTCCGCCTTGTCCGAAGGGATCTTTTTTGATTTTATAAATAACAGGCTATCAAAAGACATCCTGAATTATTTCGACTTTAGTGAGGATATGTTCCCTCCTATACAGCCAGTATTTTCAAATCATGGGAAATTGCTTAGATCGGTTGCCGAAAAATTAAAATTAAAGGCCGGCATACCGATTACTTATAAAGCAGGCGACCAGCCAAATAATGCCCTTTCATTGAATGTATTAAAACCCGGCGAGGTGGCTGCAACCGCGGGCACATCCGGCGTTATTTACGGGGTGAGCGACAAGCTTACTTTCGACCCGCAATCAAGAGTTAATACGTTTGCTCATGTCAACTATACCGAACGGCAAAAACGTTTGGGGGTTTTACTTTGCATCAATGGTACAGGCAGACTATATAGTTGGGCAAAAAGTCTGTTCGGGCCATCTTTAAGCTTCGCGCAAATGAATGAGAAAGCCGCACAGGCATCGTCGGGGAGTTACGGACTGCGTATTTTGCCTTTCGGAAACGGGACTGAGCGCATGCTTAATAACAAACCTGTAGGTGCTCATTTCCATAACATCGATCTTAATTTACATGGCCAGGCGTACATTTTCAGAGCTGTGCAGGAAGGTATTGCCTGCGCATTCCGTTACGGGCTGGATATTATGCGTGAGAATGGCATGAACCCTTCTGTCATCAGGGCCGGGAAAGCCAACCTGTTTTTAAGCGATCTGTTTGTCGAAATATTTGTAAACGCGACAGGTGTCCCGGTTGAATTGTATAAGAATGACGGAAGCCTCGGGGCGGCCCTGGGAGCGGGTACCGGTGCAGGAATTTTTGCCTCTGCTACAGAAGCATTTAGTAATATGAAAAAGATAAAAGTAGTGGAACCATCAGGCAATAGATTTGAGCCAATTTACCAGGACTGGAAAAGTTTGCTCCAAACACAATTGGCTAAATAATATACTAAGAGCGTTATACAGTTTAAAAAAAACTTGGTAACGCTAAATTAATAATAAACCAATACTTCAACAATTATGATAATCACAGGTGAAAAAGAGTTTTTTAAAGGTATAGGCCAGGTTAACTATGAAGGCCCACAAAGTGATAACCCATTAGCGTTCCGCTGGTACGATGCGGATAAAATAGTGGCAGGTAAATCTATGAAGGATCATTTGCGTTTTGCCTGCGCTTACTGGCATTCGTTCTGCGGATCAGGCGCTGATCCTTTTGGTGAGCCAACACATTTGTTTCCCTGGAACGAAAAGGCAGATGCTATTGAACATGCCAAAGATAAAATGGACGCTGCTTTTGAGTTTATCACTAAAATGAACTTGCCTTATTACTGTTTTCATGATATAGATGTAGTGGATTACACCAATGATGTTAACACAAATGATAAGCGCCTGCAAACCATGGTTGATTATGCCAAACAAAAACAAACTGCCAGTGGTGTAAAATTGCTTTGGGGAACATCCAACCTGTTCTCGCATCGCCGGTATATGAATGGCGCCTCCACTAATCCAGATTTTCATGTACTTACCCACGCTGCAGCCCAGGTTAAAGCTGCCTTGGATGCTACCATTGCTTTGGACGGGGAAAATTATGTTTTTTGGGGTGGCCGCGAAGGCTACATGACACTGCTTAATACAGACATGAAACGTGAGCAGGAACACTTTGCTCAATTTTTACACAAAGCAATAGACTATGCCCGCCGCAATGGGTTTAAAGGAACTTTCTTTATTGAGCCAAAACCTTGCGAGCCTACTAAGCACCAATACGATTATGATGCGGCTACAGTGCTTGGCTTTTTACAGAAATACGATTTGCTGAAAGACATGAAACTCAATTTAGAAGTTAACCACGCTACATTGGCCGGCCATACTTTTCAGCATGAATTACAAGTAGCGGTAGATGCCGGCATATTAGGTTCCATTGATGCCAATCGTGGTGATTATCAAAATGGATGGGATACCGACCAATTCCCAAATAACATTAATGAGGTGGTTGAAACTATGCTGATCATACTGGAAGCCGGTGGTTTCCAGGGCGGAGGTATAAACTTTGATGCCAAAATCCGCAGGAACTCAACTGACCCTGCCGACCTTTTCTACGCGCATATTGGGGGTATGGATATTTTCGCCAGGGCGCTTGTTATAGCAGACCAAATTCTGCAAAAATCAGACTACAAAAAGATAAGAAAAGACAGGTATGCCACGTTTGACAGCGGTACCGGCAAAGCGTTTGAAGAAGGAAAAGTAAACCTTGAGGTGCTTAGAGATTACGCCATTGCGAATGGAGAACCTAAAACATTAAGCGGGAAACAAGAATACCTTGAAAATTTGATAAATCGTTATATATAGTTTATAATTGTCAAACCAACATATTAAACCCTAAAATAAATGCACACATTATCTATTGGCGACTGGATTGTATTTGTCATATACTTTATAATTGTCGCTTCTTACGGCTACTGGGTATACCGACGAAAGCACAATGCAGATGCAACCTCAAAAGACTATTTTTTAGCAGCGGGTTCGCTTACCTGGTGGGCAATAGGCGCTTCTCTTATCGCCTCCAATATTTCGGCCGAGCAAATGGTCGGCATGAGTGGCTCCGGCTTTGCAATGGGCCTTGCCATATCTGCCTATGAGTGGATGGCGGCCGCTACATTAGTAATTGTCGCAATATTCTTTATACCTGTATATCTTAAAAACAAGATATATACTATGCCGCAGTTTCTTAATCAGCGTTATAATGGCACGGTTGCTATGATTATGGCTATTTTCTGGCTATTGCTCTATATCGTTGTTAATCTTACTTCTATCCTTTATTTGGGTGCTATTGCGGTGCATGGGATCTCTGGTATCAGGTTCGATGTTTGCGTTGTTGGTTTGGCAGTTTTCGCAGTTATAATCACGCTTGGGGGTATGAAGGTAATAGGTTTTACCGATGTTATCCAAGTGTTCTTCCTTATCCTTGGCGGCTTGGTAACCACTTATATTGCTGTTAATGAAGTTGCCAAACATTTCGGAACCCCTGGTTTTCTGAATGGTTTGAGTTTAATGAAATCTCATGCGGAAGGCCATTTCCAGATGATATTTCAAAAGGACAATGAGCATTATGCTGATCTTCCGGGATTAAGTGTATTAATAGGAGGTTTGTGGATTACTAACCTCAACTATTGGGGATGCAACCAATATATCACACAGCGGGCTTTAGGCGCCGACCTTAAAACTGCACGAAGCGGTATATTATTCGCTGCTTTCTTAAAATTATTAATGCCGGCTATCGTTGTTTTGCCTGGTATTGCAGCATTTATACTATACAAGGAAAATGTATTTCACTCGCAAATGATGGTAAACGGCGAGGTAAACCCTGATAATGCCTATCCATCATTACTTAACCTGCTTCCACCGTGGTTTAAGGGGCTATCATTTGCAGCATTAACTGCTGCTGTGGTTGCATCACTTGCCGGCAAAGCCAATAGTATCGCCACAATATTTACTCTGGACATTTATAAAAAGAAACTCAAGCCAGGTGCAACTGATCATCAATTGGTAGTAGTTGGAAAAATTGCTGTGGTTGTTGCCATGATACTGGGTATAATAATTGCGCCATTTATGGGTATTGACAAAAAGGGCGGATTCCAGTTTATTCAGGAGTATACTGGCTTTGTATCGCCGGGCATATTTGCCATGTTCATACTTGGGTTCTTCTGGAAAAAAACCACATCAAATGCGGCATTATTCGCTACCATAGGTGGTTTCATCATGTCGGTAATATTAAAAGTATTGCCAAAATTAATGGATCTGGCATTTTTAAAGCCAACCGGCTTTTCAACATTGGTGTTACAATCAGATAAGAAAACTCAATTATATGAAATACCATTCCTTGACCGTATGTCAATTGTATTTGTGATATGCCTAATAGGAATGTATATTATATCTATTATTGAAAATCCAAAAGGCGACCGTGCAAATGCGCTGGAAGTAGATACAAAAATGTTCAAGGTATCTAATGGCTTCGCGGTAGGTGCGCTCATCATTGGCGGTATACTTGTAGCCTTGTATTCAATATTCTGGTAAAAACTAAACCAATCAACTGTAAAAGGCGCCCCATATATCGGGGCGCTTTTTTTATGAACAGTGATCAGATGTAACAATCCGGTAGGATATGATTACAGTTGATGGCAATTTGTCTTATATTTAGGCTCTGAATAAATAAACCGTCTATCTGAATGTTCAGCAATCTCGAACAAACTTTTCGCTGGTACGGCCCGTCCGACCCTGTTACCTTGGCCGCTATAAGGCAAACCGGGGCCACGGGTGTTGTTACCGCTTTACACCATATCCCAAGCGGCGATGTGTGGTCTATCGATGAAATAGAAAAACGCAAAAGTGTTATTCTTTCCGCAGGCCTTACCTGGCAGGTTGTAGAAAGTGTAAACGTTCACGAAAGCATAAAAACAGCATCCGGGCAGCGTGAGCAATATGCTGAGAAATACATCACCACCCTCGAAAATTTGTCGCAATCAGGTATCAAAACCGTTTGCTATAATTTTATGCCCGTGCTGGATTGGACCCGTACCAACATCGATTACCGTTTACCAAACGGCGCTTCAGCACTGCGCTTTCATGCAGCCGCATTGGCTGCCTTTGATCTTTACATATTAGAACGTGAAGGTGCATATAAGGAGTTTACATCTCAGCAACAACAGGATGCAAAATTGTTTTTAGATGGTTTGACTGCGGATGAGAAAAAAACACTGATTAATAATGTGATGGCGGGATTGCCAGGCACTAAAGACGTGCTGACCATCGATGAGTTTAAGGCTCATCTTGGAAAATACAAAGATATTGATGCAGCTAAACTAAAGAAAAATTTGGCCTGGTTTTTACAGACTGTTATTCCCGAGGCTGAAAAATTGGGAATAAAAATGTGTATCCATCCGGATGATCCGCCTTTTCCTATCCTGGGCCTGCCACGCGTGGTATCAACAGAAAATGATTTGCTGGATGTAATAAATGCCTCCCCTTCGCCAAGTAATGGGATAACCTTCTGTACGGGTTCTTTAGGTGCAAGGCCGGATAATGACCTGCCTGCGATGATTGAAAGATTAGGTGAACATATCCATTTCCTGCATTTAAGAAATGTTCAAAGAGAAGCCGACGGTAGTTTTTATGAAGCCGATCATTTGGGTGGAAGCACGGATATGTACGCGGTAATGAAGGGCGTTATCCACGAACAAAAAAAGAGAGAAGAAGCTGGTAGGGAAGATGTTGCTATCCCAATGAGGCCAGATCATGGACACAAACTGCTTGATGATTTTAATTACAATACTTTTCCGGGATATTCGGCAATAGGGCGTTTAAAGGGCCTCGCTGAATTAAGAGGATTGGAAATGGGTATAAAACACACACTGTATCGGTAAAATGAAGGAGTTTTTAGATGATAATTTTTTGTTGCAGGGAAAAACGGCACAGCGTTTATACCACGATTATGCGGCTACCCTGCCCATTATAGATTACCATTGCCATTTGCCACCCGATCAGATCGCGGATAATATCCATTTCAAAAATTTAACCCAGGCATGGCTTTACGGCGATCATTATAAGTGGAGGGCTATGCGCGCAAATGGGGTTAATGAGGAGTATATAACAGGTGCTAAAAGCGACGAAGAAAAGTTTATGCAGTGGGCGGCTACCGTACCTTATACCCTTCGTAATCCGCTTTATCATTGGACACACCTCGAATTGCGCCGCTACTTTAGTATTGATGAGCTATTATCGCCGGTCACAGCCAAAAGTATTTATGACGATTGTATAGCAAAACTGCAGACACCGGGGTATGCAGTAAGGAATCTGATTAAAAAGATGAAAGTGGAAGTTGTTTGCACTACGGACGACCCGATAGACAGCCTTGACCATCATCAAAAGTTAAAACAGGATGGATACGGGGTAAAAGTATTACCAGCCTTCAGGCCGGATAACGCGATGAACCTGGATGATACTTTTGCTTTAAATCAATACATCAATCAACTGGAAGAAATTACAGGAATAGAGATTCAGAGTTTAGATGCCTACCTCGACGCGTTAAAAAAACGGCACGATTACTTTGCGGCTAATGGCTGCCAGGTATCTGATCATGGACTGGAGCAAATATATGCCGAAGATTACCGGGAGGAAGAGATCACTGTAATATTCAAAAAGATAAGGCATAATTATGCTTTGATGCCCCTGGAAATTTTAAAATTCAAATCCGCAATGCTGATCCATTTTGCTTTATGGGATCATGAAAAAGGTTGGGTGCAACAATATCATTTAGGAGCCTTGCGTAATAATAATACACGTGCTTTTAATAGCCTGGGGCCGAATACCGGCTGGGACTCCATTGGCGATTTTAGCCAGGCAAAGCCATTATCGCGTTTTTTAAACAAACTCGACTCAGAAAACAAACTGGCAAAAACCATTATTTATAATGTAAATCCTGTTGATAACGAAACTATAGCCACAATGACCGGAAATTTCAATGATGGTTCTGTTGCCGGCAAGATACAATTCGGTTCTGCCTGGTGGTTCCTTGATCAAAAGGACGGGATGACCAAACAGTTGAATACACTTTCAAATATGGGCCTGTTGAGCCGGATGGTTGGTATGCTGACGGATTCCCGCAGCTTTTTGTCATACCCGAGGCATGAATACTTCAGAAGATTGCTTTGCAATTTGTTTGGAGAGGATATAGACAACGGTGAATTGCCGAACGACCTTGCATGGACAGGAAAGATCATACAAGACATATGTTATTATAATGCTAAAAATTATTTCCAATTTAAGTGATGGTTGATCCTTTAAAATCCAGCTTTGCGGGCACCGTGCTTTCATTTGGTGAATTATTGCTAAGGATTTCCCCGGACGAAGGCGGTGATTGGCTAAAAGAAAACCTGTTTCCCTTCTACATTGCCGGAGCTGAATTAAATGTAGCTACCGCCTTAGCTTTATGGGGTATCCCGTCTAAATATGTCACTGCGCTGCCCGATAATGGTATGTGCAAACAGATCGTCAGCTATCTTGAGCAACAGCAGATCGATATGTCATCTGTAATTTATAATGGCAACCGGCTGGGGCTTTACTTTTTAACAAAAGGAAAGGACCTGAAAAATGACGCGTTGATCTATGACCGCGCTCACTCTGCATTCTCTGAATTAAAGCCGGGAATGATTGATTGGGACAAAGAGTTTGCGGGTGTAAGCTGGTTTCATTTCAGTGCTATTTGCCCGGCAATCAACCAAAATATAGCGGATATATGTAAAGAAGCTTTAGCTGTTGCATCGCAAAAAAATATAACTATATCTGTCGATCTTAATTATAGATCAAAACTATGGCAATATGGAAAAACACCGCGACATGTAATGCCGGAACTTGTTCAATATTGTGACGTGGTGATGGGCAATGTTTGGGCGGCAGATATGATGCTGAATATTCCGGTTGTGCCTGATATTCATGAGTCTGGGCAAAAAAGTATTTATCTTAAAGAGGCTTTAAAAACATCTGAAAAGATTTCACATCAATATCCTAAATGTAAGGTTATAGCTAATACCTTTAGGTTTGATTCTAAAAGCAAGATTAAATACTATAGCACGTTATATACAGGTGGTAAGTTTTATACCTCTAACGAATTTAGCACTTCAGAGATCATAAATAAGGTTGGTAGCGGAGATTGTTTTATGGCCGGATTAATCTATGGGTTTTATAACGGATTAGATATAAAACAAATCCTGGAATTTGCGACCACAGCCGCGTTTGAAAAATTGTTTATTGAAAGTGACACAACCAATAAAACTGCCGAAGAACTATTATTAAAGCTAAGTAGCTGAATAAGTGAGATTGATTAAATAGCACAACTTAATCAATCCCAATCAACCAAAATGAAATGAAGAACAAACAAGCCGTACTGGATAGTATTTTGAAACAGGGTATGTTGCCCTTGTTTTTTTATGAGGATGCCGAAGTAAGCTTACAGGTGGTTCGTACGCTATATAAAGCCGGTGTCCGTGTAATGGAATATACCAACCGGGCAAAGGAAGCCTATGAAAATTTTGTGGTATTAAAAGTAGCGCAAGAAAGGGAGATGCCCGACCTTTACCTGGGTATAGGTACCATAAAAACCGGGGAAGACGCCATAAAATATGTAAATGCCGGGGCTGATTTCATAGTGGCCCCAACTGTAAATACCGATGTAGCAGAAGTAACTAACCGGCACGAGGGGCTTTGGATACCCGGCTGCATGACCCCCACCGAGATACACCTGGCACAGCAAAATGGGGCAGCGTTAATAAAAATATTCCCTGCCAATGTTTTAGGCCCGGGATACATCACAGCCGTATCTGACGTATTCAGAGGGCAATTATTTATGCCTACCGGCGGAGTTGAATTAAATAAAGACAATATAAGCGGATGGTTTAAAGCCGGTGTAGCAGCGGTAGGTATGGGGAGTAAACTGATCACCAAAGAAGTATTACAAAATAAATTATATGATCAGCTTTATACCAATACAGTTAATACATTGCAGTTAATTCAGTCTTCAAGGTAGTTATGAACGAGAAACCGGGAAATTACAGGTGGGTTATCTGCTCACTTATTTTCTTTGCCACCACTGTCAACTACCTCGACAGGGCGGTTATTAGCCTGTTAAAATCGAATCTTACCGCCGATTTTAAGTGGGACGATGGTGATTATGCCAACGTGGAAATAGCCTTTAAAATAGCTTATTCATTTGGATTGTTATTTGCCGGTAGACTGATAGATAAACTGGGTACCAAAATGGGTTATTTCTTCTCTACATTTTTGTGGAGTGTTTCGGCTGTGTTTCATGCATTTGCTAATAGTACATTAGGTTTTGGTGTTGTACGTTCGGCGCTGGGTTTAAGTGAAGCCGGTAATTTTCCTGCTGCTATCAAAACCGTTGCAGAATGGTTCCCTAAAAAAGAAAGGGCCCTGGCAACCGGTATATTTAATTCGGGTGCAAACATTGGGGCTATTATAGCACCGCTAACTGTACCATTTATTGCAGTAACCTGGGGCTGGCGATGGGCTTTTGTAATTACCGGCTCAATTGGTTTTATCTGGTTAATATTATGGTTTATTTTTTATGAGATACCCACCCGGCAAAAACGTTTGGGAGCAGCGGAATTAGCTTACATCAACAGTGATACTGATGAGTACGACAGGGCCGACAAGCTCGATGAGGATAAAAATGCCTCATGGGCAAAATTGCTCAGCTATAAACAAACCTGGGCATTTTCGATCGGCAAATTTTTAACCGACCCAATATGGTGGTTTTACCTTTTCTGGCTACCAGATTTTTTGGAAAGCCAATATGGATTAAAGGGCACCGCCATTGCTATTCCGATAGCCCTGGTTTATACTATATCCACTTTTGGCAGTATTTATGGAGGGTATTTACCCAAAAGCTTAATTGAACGCAATTGGCCTGTATTTAAAGCACGAAAGACATCTATGCTCATTTACGCTTTTGCGGTTGTGCCTATCATTTTTGCACAGGTTTTAGGCAGTATCAATATGTGGCTTGCCGTAGTTATTATCGGCCTTGCTGCATCAGCCCACCAAGCCTGGAGCGCCAATATATTTACCACTGTATCAGATATGTTCCCCAAAAAAGCGGTTGGTTCAGTAACTGGCATAGGTGGTATGTTTGGCTCTATAGGCAGCGTACTCCTGTCATTGCTGGTGCAAAAAAACATGTTTGTACATTACCGCGCCATACACCATATAGAAACCGCTTATTATATCATGTTCTTTGTTTGCGGAGGAGCTTATCTATTGGCCTGGGGCATTATGCATTTTCTTGTTCCCAGGATGAAACCAGTCGATTTCTGAAATATCTAAAAAACCTATTCACCTTCAGCTTTACAAGTTGGGATATGATGTACCGGAAAATTTACTGATGCGGCAATAAAGCAAAGTTCGCTGGCTTTGTGGTGCAATTCATTAGCTTTAGCAATCATAGCGCTTTCCGAGACAATTACGGTCGGGTTCAATGTTACCTCCACAAAATGCCCACCGCCATTTGCTGTTGTAACCATTGTCCCGGTAGCATTGTCGCTGTAGTCTGTCACTATTACACCAGATACTGCGCATAAGTGCAGGTACGAAAGCATATGACAGCTTGAAAGCGCCGCTACCAAAAAGTCTTCCGGATTATGCCTGGTTTTGTCGCCGCGGAATGCAGGATCAGATGAGCCTTCTATTACAGGCTTTTGCCCTGTCAGTATATTATAGCTTCTTTCATAAGCGCGGTAATCACTGGTTCCGGTGCCATTATTACCAGTCCATGTAAGTGTTAAATTATAATTATGTGATTTGTCCATTGGTTACAAAGCTATTTTTTAATTAATTAACAACCGGGCTGATTGCTTTTGCCGGCCTCATTTATTGAGTTCAAAAATATACTTTTTGCATTAAATATTGAAGATGGCCATTAGAATCACAGGCAAATTTAAATGGTGATTATACAATATAAATATCCAAATTTACTCCATTGCGTCATTTTTGATTTATAGGGTTGCCTTATTCACCAATCTTGCTATATTTGCGCGCTGAATAAAAAGCTTTAGTGAAAAGTTCAAAGACTTATCACTAAAGATATAAAATTCAAAAGGCCCGTTCGTCTAGGGGTTAGGACGTTAGATTTTCATTCTAGAAACAGGGGTTCGATTCCCCTACGGGCTACGAAAAACAATACCAAAAGATGCTAAAAGGCTGCAAATCAAAAGTTTGCAGCCTTTTTTTATTGCATCAAAACACCATATTATGCACCAAATCGCAACAAAAAGGAGCGTAATTCGGTGCGTAATTAAATGGAAAATCCTACGCACCGAATTGCTCATATTTATTTGATTATCAAGATGTTCAGCGAGTGAACATCTTGATAAAAGCAGATAGCAAGTCTATTTTTGTTTCACTTTAATCATGTAATTATGAAGGGTAATTTCCATCTGCTTTTTTACTTAAGAAAGCAAAAAAACTACAAAGGTGGCGCTATGGCTATCTACATGCGTATTACTGTTAACGGCAAACGCGCCGATATGTCTGCCGGGCGGGAATGCGAGCCTGCCAAATGGAACAGCCGTGCGGGACGTGCCATTGGCACTAAGGAAGAAATAAAGTCACTTAACAGCTACCTCGACAGCCTGCAAACCAAAGTTAGAAATGCGCACCAGGTTTTGATTGATTCGAACCACCCGATTACCACTGAAAATTTACAGAACCAGTTCCTGGGGAAGACAGAAAAGAGCCGTTACCTGATACAACTATTCCAGGAGCATAATGCCAAAGTAAAAGCATTAATATGAAACGGATTTGAAGCAAATACTTTAAAAGGATATAATACTTCTATCAAACACCTTACTGGTTTCTTGCAAAAAGAATACGGCAAACTAGATTTAGAGATTAGTCAATTAAATCATGCCTTTATTACCGGCTTTGAATTCTATCTGAAAACAGATTGTAAATGTAGCGGCGTATCTGCGGCCAAATATATCAAACAACTAAAGAAGATAGTTAATCACTGTATTGCTAACAGTTGGCTAAAGCAAAACCCGTTTGTGAATTTTAAATCAACTGCAAAGGCCAAAGAGCGTACCTACTTAACCCAACACGAACTGGATACAATTGCCAATAAACAGTTGACCATTGAGCGCTTGGTGCAGGTAAGAGATATTTTTGTTTTTTGCTGCTATACCGGGTTGTCTTATGCCGATGTTAAAAAACTAAAGAGAAACGAGATCGGCGTTGGTGTTGATGGTGAGCAATGGATTTTTACAAGCAGACAGAAAACGGATACATCATCAAGGATACCATTATTGCCCTCTGCTTTAGCGATACTAAACCGTTATCAAGATCATCCGCAATGTGAAAATAGAGGCTTGCTACTGCAAGTTTTGAGTAAACAGAATAAGAATGCTTATCTGCAAGAGGCAGCTGACATATCTGGTATTATTAAGCATTTAACATTTCATCTGGCCCGGCACACGTTTGCAACCACGGTAACACTATCTAACGGCGTGCCTATGGAGACAGTAAGTAAAATGCTTGGACATAAAATACTTAAAACAACGCAGCATTATGCGAAAATTTTGGATGTAAAAGTTAGCCAGGATATGGCTCAGCTTAAACATAAGTATACCACTATTTAGTTATTGACTGTTGAGGTTGGCAATATGCGGCCTTAATAGTTTTCCCGTTTAAAATTCCAATAATATCAATCTACATGTATAAAGTCATTATTAATTCTGTTTTGGCTTTCCATTATCATTTCTTTGCTATGGATTCTTGTTAATAACCATTCGATTAATAAAAATACCGTGAAAACACGGTATACTTTTATTCTTTAAAGGTCATACTTTTAAGTTATAAACAATTAACCGATAATGGGTAAAATATTAGGATTTGGCATTTTTTATATTGCTATAGCTTGGGCAATCGCTCACATTTGGGGCAATAATGATGGTACTGGATGGATTAATTATTTTTGTGTAGCATCGCCAATTTATTTAATATGGAGAATGATAAATGGCTATCGCAAAAAAGGATTATTTTCAAAATTGCAAATTAATTATCGAGCTTCAATACCTTGTTATGCCTTATTAGGGTGGTATGAAAAAGTAGGCAGACAATTTAAAAAAATAAATAATCCGGATACAATTACATACGTATTATGCCTTTGTTCCCAAGATGATTTTTACTTTCATGAATGCGAGAAAGATTTGATAGAAACTTTTCAATTTGACGAAAGTATTTGTAATCGTATTAATTCTTTAATAGTTAACGTACCCAAAAAGGATATTATAAATTTCTCTTACACTGACATGGGCAATAACACCAGTAAGCGATTAGCAGGCTGGATTGCAAATAAGGTAGGAGCTTTGTTACAAGGATATTTTACAAATAGGATAGTACAAAAAGTATTGATCGATACTGTTGTAGAAATTCATTTTACAAGAAATGGAAATTTAAATGTATTGGCTTTCGGTATTCCCGAATCACTGGTATCCTCATCATCATTAGATGTCTTTTCATTTGCACCAGAAATAGTGGAGAAAGTTCATGGGTATTTTGAAAATGCCTCTGACATAATTAGCTCTTATAAGGGCGATCCGTCCCACATAAAGCAGGCGAAAAAGATGATTATGGGATTTCTAAAAGCGATGTAGGTTAAAGTAATAGTTTTGAAGGTAATATTAGATAGGGATTAATTCAAATACCGAATTATCTTGGACGGGACTCGAACTATTACGATATATTCTTAAATATCAATAATTTGATTTGTTTTGACGAAAATAAGGAACCTAAAAGCGTGGGTTTCCGGTTTGGTAATGGTTGAACAGCTAGCACGCCATTGCCTTGAGCTGTAACAATAAAATGCCGGGGATTACATCCGGCATTTTAATATGTACTTATTTAGTTTCTGATTAATCCTTTTTAGGCGTATCCTTTTTTATAGTAGCTCTCTGGGGTGGTGCCGGCGGTGGCGGTGGCGGCAGCTTAATTTGATCGTGTATCTTTTTGTGTTTTGGCGGCAGCTTAATTTGATCGTGTATCTTTTTATGCTGTGGCGGCGCAGGTGGCGGCGGCGGTACCTTTACGGTATCCGTTAAATTTAATGGTATTGGCTGGCCTGGCTTGTTTTTGTTGCTGTTGCGGCTTGCAGAAGATTTCTCGGATGGTGTAAATCGCGGGGCAAGGTCAATCAATTTATAGTCTTTTGTAAACGCGAGCGTCGACGCGCAAAGCAATGCACCGGTTAATGGAAGTACCAACAGGTATTTTAGCCTGGCTGCATTACCTGATCTTTTTTTGTGTAGCATCATAATTCTTTTTTTTAGTAGGCTTTTATTAAAAAATGTATTGGTTAGTGTGTTTTCATTGATTCCGTAGGCATTATTGATCAGGAAATCTGTGTAGGTCTGTGCGTTCAGATCGTGGTTGGCTGTTTCTGCATCCGCAATAAATTCATGCACCTCTTTCATGCTGTTCTGCAACAGGTAAACAATAGGGTTAAACCAATTGATGATCTTTAGCAATTCCAGGTAAACTATATCCCAACTATGCTTTTGCCTGATATGGGCCAGCTCGTGTCGGATGACAACAGATGATACGCTAAGCCCTGGGCTTATAAAAAGATAATTAAAAAACGAGAATGCATCATTTTCGCCTGGTAGTTTAACCAATTTAAACTCTTGATTTTCCGTGGTTTGGTTGGTTCGGGCCAACCTCAGCAATTTGTAGATCTTTATCAAAAAGTTGATCAATAACAGCACTGCTATTATTCCATACGTAAGCAAAAAATAATCAGCAATTGACCATGAAGTATCAGCTACAGCAGCAACCGGGGATGTTTGTAAATCTGTAGCCGCAGGAAATAAAACCCCTATTTGCACAACAGGTATAGTAAATGCCAGTACAGTACTGGATAGTAAAAAGAACCGGTTTAGCCGGTAATAGGTTTCGCTTTTCAGGATCAAAAAATACAGCATATAAAAAGCCGCCAGGTATAGGTTTGCTTCCAATAAATAATGTATCCAGCTCATGATTTTTAATTTTTAAGTTTTTCGGCCAGTTGGGTTATCTCTTCCAGTTCCTGCAGGCTCAAGTTCTTTTCTTTTACAAGGAACGACACTAGGCTTTGATAGGAATTGCTGAAATAATTGCTCATCATTTTATCAAAGGTGAATTTTTTGTACTCATCTCCGCTTATAAGCGGAAAGTAAACATGTGAGTTTCCGTATGCTTTATGGTAGATAAACCCTTTACCCTCCAGCACCCTTATCACGGTTGATACGGTATTGTAAGCAGGTTTGGGTTCCGGCATTTTTTCAAGTACATCTTTTACAATGCCCTCTTTTAATTGCCATAATATTTGCATCACTTGTTCTTCGGCTTTTGTCAATTCTTTCACTTTCATAGTAAACTATTTTTATAGTTAAGTAAAGGTAAAACTATTTCCATAGTTTGCAAACTATTTTTGTAGTTTTTTTTAGAAATTCATTTGGCGGCGATTCGAGTCTGAGGTTATTTTGAGGACTGATCCCAACTAATTGTTTAAAGAGATTGGAAAAAGTTGCAGTACTCTCGTAGCCGATATGATAGACGATCTCGCTTATATTCATCGGCGAGGCCTCCATCAGCTCTAAGGCTTTTTGCATCCGGCACGTTTTGATAAACTGGAATAGGGTCATCCCGGTCTCTTGTTTAATAGTCTTGAAAGTGTACGTTCCGGAATATCAGCGACCTTCGAAATTGAAGTAACGGTTAGGTTTACCCCCAGCGCACCGGTTATAAATTCAACGGCTTGAGCAACGCTTCTGATTGAGGCCATTTGACTGGCTAATTAAAAAAGTGAAAAATAATTTGCGTAACCCAGAAGTTACTTATACATTTGCGTAACTTCAAAGTTACTCATTATGGCAGAAACTATTAAACACCAATTTTCTTTTTCTCATCACGCACGGGCGGTTTGGGATTACCTTACCAAGCCTGACCTGATGGCGCTGTGGCTGATGAAAAACGACTTCAAGCCGATCGTCGGCCATGAATTTCAATTCAGAACAGGGCCTATTCCGGCACTTAATTTCGACGGCATCTTTTACTGCAAAGTATTGGAAATAGTGCCCAATGAAGCACTATCCTATTCCTGGAACAGCGGCCCCGGCGGTGGCGAGATCACGTTGGAATCCGTTGTTAGCTGGACGCTGCAACCGGGCGAAAAAGGCACGGAGTTATTTCTGGAACATCGTGGTTTTGCAAAAAAAGAAAACCTGGACTTCTACAACGGCCTGCTGCACGGCTGGGTTGAAAATATCAAAAAGATGACCAATTATTTAAACGCTGAGACTCATGGCAACACCAACGCTTGATAACTTCCAGGTTATCGGAGATCCCAGCCACCGGAAGATGTTGATGCTGCTGTCGGAAGACAGTTTGACCATCAACAACCTGGGTGGACATTTCGATATGAGCCGTCCGGCGGTTTCCAAGCACATGAAGATACTGGAAACCGCGGGCTTCATTTCCATTCAAGACCTCGGAAGGGAAAGGTATTGCTCCCTAAAAAAAGACGGTTTTGAAGAACTGCAAAACTGGCTTGCTTACTTCGATCATTTCTGGGCATCAAAACTGCGGAAACTGGAAGAGCTATTAAATAACAAACTACCTAACTAACGCTAATCATTAAAACAATATGAAAACAACGGAATTCACAACTACCCTATTGAAAGAATGGGAACGGTCAAAAACCTACACCAAGGAATACCTCGACGCAATCCCGGAAAGCGGCTATGCCTTAAAGCCCACACCCGAAATGCGGTCTTTTGCGGAGCAAAACTTACACCTGGCAGATGCTAACTACGGCCTTGCTTCTGCCGCGATAGGGATAAAGAGCCCATTTGGCCTGGGCGAATGGGAAAAAACGGGCGATAGATCCAAAGCCCAGGTGAGCAAAA
>JAQBOK010000003.1 GCA_028288085.1 Mucilaginibacter sp. | reverse complement strand
TAATTGCCCTCCAATCCTATATTTGTCAAAATTATCTTTTATGAAGAGATGCCTATCAGCATTACTGATCTGTTTTGTTTTTTTGCAAGCCAAAGCCCAGTTAACCCCCTTTGAATTAAGCAACGATAAAAACTATACGGCTACTTATGCCCAGGTGATTACTTATTATCAAAAACTAAGTAAGCAATATAACCAGATGAAACTGATCAATTATGGTATAACCGATGTGGGCAAGCCATTAACATTAATTGTTTTATCAAAAGATAGAGTTTTTGATCCGGCACTCATCAAAAAACAGAACAAAAGGATATTACTGATCAACAACGGTATCCATCCTGGCGAACCGGAAGGTATAGATGCCAGTATGATGCTGGTGCGTGATCTGCTCAAGAAAAATAAACTGCCTAAGGATGTAGTGTTGTGCTTTATCGCAGTATATAATATTGATGGCTGCTTAAATCGTGGTGTATCACGTATCAACCAGAATGGGCCGGTAGCTTATGGTTTCAGGGGGAATTATAAGAATCTCGACCTGAACCGTGATTTTATTAAGGCCGACAGCAAAAACGCCTTAGCCTTTATGCAGATACTGAATACCTGGCAGCCCGAAGTTTTTCTGGATAACCATACCAGCGATGGGGCCGACTATCAGTATGTAATGACGCTGATAGAAACACAAAAGGATAAACAAAATCCTACACTGGCAGAATATACTTCCAAAACGCTTTCACCGGAATTATATAAACGCATGGCAAAAAGTGGCTATGAAATGACGCCTTATGTGGAAGAAAAAAGAAACATCCCCGATTCAGGCATTGTTAGTTTTTTAGAAACACCACGTTTTGCTACGGGGTATACAGCACAGCATAATATCATCAGTTACATTATCGAGACCCACATGCTAAAACCTTTTGATAAGCGTGTTTATGCTACCTATGACTTTATGCAAAACCTGTTTGATGTTTGCGAACGCGATGCAAAATTGATAGGTGAAGTGAAACACAAAGCCGACGAACAGGTAAAACAGCAAACCTCTTTCGCCCTAAACTGGGCTCTTGATGAAGATAAATATGATACCCTTATATTTAAAGGATATGAAGCTGGCCATAAGCCAAGCCAGGTAAGCGGATTGCCACGTTTATATTACGATCGCAGTAAACCTTACACAAAAACTATCAAATACTATGATAATTATAAAGCAACCACATTTGCTGATAAACCTGTAGCTTATGTAATACCCCAAGCATGGCAAAAAGTGATCGAACTGTTCAAACTGAATAATATTGTAATGAAACGTTTAACACATGATACCACACTCGACCTTTCCATGTACTATATTGGCGATTATAAAACCCTGTCAAAACCCTACGAGGGGCACTATTTGCATAGCAATGTGAAGCTCAACCCGGTTAGGATGAAAGTGAAGTTTTATGCCGACGACTATGTGATATATACCAACCAGCCACTTAACCGTTATATTGTAGAAACTCTGGAGCCGCAAGGTGTAGACTCTTTTTTTGCCTGGAATTTTTTTGATTCGGTGTTAGGTGAAAAGGAATATTATTCTGATTACGTGTTTGAAGACGATGCCGCCGATCTGCTGAAAAAAGACCCGGAGCTAAGAAAGAAACTGGATGATGAAAAAGCAAAAAATCCGCAATTAGCAAGTAGTGCTGCAGCGCAATTAAACTTTGTTTACCGCAACTCGCCTTATTTCGAAAAAACATACCTTCGCTACCCGGTAGGGAGATTATTAAACAACACCAAATTGGATCTAAAATAAATGGAACAAGATATTAGTTTTGCCGCAACACCTGTAGCGTTTGTCATTTTTGGAATTACCATCATAGTTACCCTGATCGCCTTTTATAACGAAGATTTTTATACCAAACTGATACTTCAGCCTTATAATGTATCACGCGGAAAATGTATATATACTTTGATCACCAGTGGATTTATCCACGCCGACTGGATGCACCTGGTTTTTAATATGATGACCTACTATTTCTTTGCTTTTAATCTGGAGAAGCAATTAGGCCACTGGCAGTTTGCACTGCTTTACATGCTGAGTTTAATACTAAGCGACCTGCCATCGGTAGTAAAGCATAAAAATGATTTCTGGTATCGCAGCCTGGGCGCATCGGGTGCTATAAGCGCGGTGGTGTTTAGTGCAATATTATTTAACCCACTGGGCAAAATGGGATTAATTTTTCTGCCAATTCAAATTCCTGCTGTATTATTTGGTGTTTTATATCTTATTTATTGTTCATACGCCTCTAAGCAGGACCAGGGTAGAATTAATCACGATGCACACCTTTTTGGTGCGCTCAGCGGGATAATGATCACAGTTTTATTGGTTCCGCAGGTTGTTCCCTGGTTTTTCCATACAGTTACAGGGGGAATTCAATCTTTGTTGCATTGATAAAATTGCCATCGGTATCAAGTAAATAGCTGATAGGGTTCTCCGGGTCTTTGATGATTTCTAACAGTAGAAACCCCCACTTTTTCCAGAAATTCTCGAGCACTTGCCCGTACGTTTTATTTTGCCAGAAATCGAACAATGGTTTGCTGCTCATTCCACGTAAGGCCATAGCTTCAATAAAAGTTTCTTCGCCCGCGGGTAATATGTTGTATTCGGGCAGGCGGTTAAATAAATAAGCCGAATAAAATAGCCGCGCGTTAAGCTCTTCAAATTGTATGGGGTGCAGGGTTTGGCCCTCAATTTTTTGGAGGATCTCTTTATGATAAACGCGGTTGGCACCATTATCCTGCAAACAAATGATCAATCCAAAATCCTTAATGCGCAACGAGAAGGTTAAAGTATTGATCTCATCACGGTAGCCAAACAAGTCATCCTCATTATTTACCCTAAACAAAAAAAGACTAAAAGGCTGAAAATCCTCAAACACCACTGGCTGATTAATACTTTGCAGCATTAAATGCAGATTACTGAATTTATGGATGAGTGATTGAGAAATATTAAACTCCAGGCCTTGCGCATGTTGTTGTTTTATGCCGGCTTGCATCTCGTTAAATATAATGCCATAAAGCAATTTGCCCGCCCATTGAAACAGTTTTAGCTGATCTAAACTGTTTACCCCATCAAAGCCAACGGCAAAGGCGGCGGCTATTTCGGCTTCCAAAGGCTCCAGGTATTGCTCGTTAACTTCAGCGGCGCAAGGGATTTTTAGATCCTTATAAGTGGCAATGCTTTCGTCTAATAATTTAAATGGTTGATCGGCCAAATTATAAGTGCTCATTAACCACGCAGGAAAGACTTGTATCTTTTCTTCTTCGGAAGATAAAGCCTGACCTGAGAGAAAACAGGTACGGTTGCTAAAATTAAATTTTTCGAACGGGGTATAAATTTGTGCCGGCATGGCCGCAAAGATAAACATGAAAAGCTCATCGCTTAATTGTTTTTACGGTGATGACACTATCATGATCTGCATTAATTTTAACTGGATCAGGTAATTGGTAATCAATATCTTAAATATTCCCTTCTTGAGAGTGGAGCGTTGGATGGCGTTTTGGCAGGGGTGTGTTATTAGCCATATATATATAAGAACACACCCCTCGCCCCTCTCAAGAAGGGAACCCAATGCACAGTTTTAAATAAAATATTTAAAGATAAGTTTTAGGGAATGCTCCCGTTGGAAGAGAAACGTTGTAGATATATACCATGTAGTTGATAATCAAACATCTTAAATATTCCCCTCTCGAGAGGGGGCGCGTTGGATGGTGTTTTGGCAGGGGTGTGTTATTATTCATATATATAAGAACACACCCCTTGCTCTCAAGAGGGGAACCCAACACACAACCTTAATTAAAATATTATTATTTACAACAC
>JAQBOK010000370.1 GCA_028288085.1 Mucilaginibacter sp. | reverse complement strand
CAGGAAGTGGTAGAGGAAACCGAAAGCTTGTTTAAGTTACTAATAGCGCTAAGTGAAAAACATAAAGGCGTATTGCTGCCAGGTTATACCCATTTACAGGTAGCAATGCCATCATCATTTGGGTTATGGTTTGGCGCTTATGCCGAAAGCCTGGTTGATGATCTTGAAGTAGTTTTAGCAGCTTATAAGATCACTAATAAGAATCCATTGGGTTCTGCAGCTGGTTATGGCTCGTCATTCCCGCTTAACCGCACGTTAACTACAGAACTCCTCGGCTTTGACAGCTTAAATTATAACGTGGTTTATGCGCAGATGGGCCGTGGTAAAACAGAAAGGATTATTGCACAGGCCATATCTAATATTGCATCAACACTGGCTAAAATGGCCATGGACCAGGCTTTATACCTGAGCCAGAACTTTGCTTTTGTAAGTTATCCTGATACCCTGACCACAGGAAGCAGCATTATGCCGCATAAAAAGAACCCGGATGTATGGGAAATTATGCGTGGCAAATGTAACCGCCTGCAAGCACTACCGAATGATATAGCCATGATGACCACCAATCTGCCATCAGGCTATCATCGTGAACTGCAACTGTTAAAAGAATTGTTATTTCCGGCTTTTGCAGACCTGAAGAATTGCCTGCACATGGCTACCTTCATGCTGCAACATATCGAGGTTAAAACCGACATACTGAACGATCCTAAATATACCTATTTGTTTAGTGTGGAAGAAGTGAACCGCCTTGTATTAAGTGGAACACCGTTTCGCGATGCTTACAAACAGGTTGGATTGGCTATTGAACAAGGAAATTTCAACCCTGATAAAAGAGTAAACCATACACACGAGGGCAGCATTGGTAATTTGGGAAATGGGCAGATAAAAGCAGCAATGGATAGCCTGCTTGGTAATTTTAATTTTGAAAAAGTTAATAAAGCAGTAAAAAATCTAATTGCTTAATCAGCGTAAATAACAAATAATCAGTATAATCTAAAACATGAACGGACAAAACCGAAGCGATATTTACCCCGGCCTTGAAGTTGATATTATCCTGAAGAAAGATCAGCGAAGCGGGAAAAGTACAAGGGGGATAGTAAAGGACTTATTGACCAGTTCGACGTTTCACTCACGCGGCATAAAAGTAAGGCTGGAAGATGGACAGGTTGGCCGGGTGACAAAAATAATTGAAGAAGATTAAATGTAGCTTAGCAATTGAATATGCCCAGACAAATCACCAATGGCCGCGCGTTAATATTCCGTATGGATGCTCATTATCGCTTGTATGTAGCGCTTGCTTTTAGCATCATAGGATATTTTATTTTCAGGAGTGTAACATCTATCCCTGCCCAGGTACTATCCATCTGGATCGTATTTGCATTGACCATTATCGTTTTAGATTGGGTAGCCATCTTTTGGTCGCACCCATTAGAGGTACGCAAAATTGCCAAGTTACAGGATTCAAGCAGGTATATTTTATTTCTATTTGTGATTGTTGCCTCGCTAATGAGCCTGGTGGCTATTGTTTTTTTGTTGAAATCCGCTAAAGGGCACGGCAATGCGAGCGTTTCAAGTCATATTCTTCTTGCAATGAGCGCGGTTATCGTATCGTGGGTTTTGGTTCATACAGTATTTACTATGCGTTACGCTCATTTGTACTATGATACAGATACTGATGACGGGAAACCCAGGAAAGGTGGTGGTCTTCAATTCCCTGATGAACTTGAACCGGATTACCTTGACTTTGCATACTTCTCTTTTGTTATAGGTATGACTTTCCAGGTATCGGATGTGGAAATATCATCGCGCCTGATACGCCGGCATGCATTGCTGCACGGATTAATTTCATTTGCTTTTAACACTGCCATAGTAGCTTTAAGCATCAATGTCATATCCGGCCTGGTTGCACAATAGCAAACATCTGATTATTAACCATTAAGCCATAAAATGGGAAGATCACTAGAGAATTGTTTTTGCATCATTTTATAACCTTACTCCGCTTTTAACCGTATTAAATCCCGTACGCGCGAGATTTAATATATGAAGAATTTTTTTTATACTGTATTGATACTGCTGATATGCTGCTTTGGCTGCAAAAAAGATAAGCACCCAACACCGGGCGATACTGAAACCGGGTTAAAGATTCAAATTATACAAGGCAACAATCAAAAAGATACAGTAGGCAATTTACTGAAGGACTCGATTAGGGTTAAAATAACAAATAATGGAGCACCTGTTAGTAATTACATTGTGCAGTTTAAAAGATCGGGCTGCGAAGATGCAAGTATTCCGGAACAAACAACATCAGCCGGTGGACAGGCCTCTTATGCCTGGAACCTGAGCGGAGAAACAGGTGGCCAAACGCTTGATATAGTATTATTAGATAATAACCGTAACAAAAAAGATTCCGTTGGAGCAACTGCCATTGGGATAGCAGCCTTACATGGCTGGCACCAGGGAGGTTGTGTGCAAAATTTCCCTGTAAACAATGTTAGTGTTTTAAGCTCGGGCCGCCTATTGTTATCTCTTAACAGGGTTGATTATTTATACTATTCAGATGATAACTCCACAAGCTGGCATCCGTTGAAAACTTTCTCTAAGAGTTACTTTATCAGTAAGATCGTCACTACAGGGCAAAATGAAATATTTTTAGCCACCCAGGATAATGGTGTGTTTTATTCAAAAGACAATGGGCAAAACTGGACCAATATAAGCAGCGGTATTGCTGATGCAGCAGGCTTTGCCGACCTGGCCTATACCAGCAGCGGAAAATTGATATTTACAGGCGATGGCGGTGTTTATATGTCAAGTGATAAAGGCGTAACCTGGATAGAGTCTGACTATTTGTTGCCTGATGGCCGGTGTTATTATCCATGCGAACAACTGAATGGAGACCTGTACATCATTGGCCCCGATTCTGAATTATATAAATCAGTTGATGGTGGTAATAGTTGGGCAAACCAGGGCACTGCTTTAGGCAATTTTCTTTTAGCAAGCGTAGAATCGATATTTATTGATGATAATGGCGACATGTATATAGGCACTCCTCACAATGGGCCCAATACAAATGGCATTATTTATAAATCAACCGATAGCAGTAAAACCTGGAATAGCGTACTTTCAATGAGCAGCGCTAATTCAAGCTATCCTAATATAACCCAGATAAGCAAGTTGGGCGGCATTTATTATTTTTCATTCGCAGGACGTGGCGTTTATAAGACCGCTAATTTTTCGAGTTACAGCAATATTGGCGCTCAATTTTCATCCTATGGATCGCTATCATACACCATGTCTAAAAACTCAACCTTTGTATTGGGCAGCCCTGGTTACGGAATATTTTATTACCTGCCATAATATTAGTCTTCTATTTTAGAGTGTTTTTTGGTATCCGGCATAATGATATAAGCCAAAAGCGATATAGCGATACAGCCGCTCACATACCAGTAAAACCATTGAGGATGATGATGTTCTTTAAATGATAAAGCTAATGGTTCAGCCGTTCCTCCAAAAATAGAAACTGCAACGGCATATGGAAAGCCAACACCCAGCGCACGCACTCTCGCCGGAAAAAGCTCGGCCTTCACCACAGCGTTAATTGAAGTATATCCGCTGGTAATGATCAATGCGCACATGATGAGCATAAATGCCGGCCACATCTCTTTAGTAGTACTTAAAACAGTCATAATAGGTACGGTAGCCAGTGCACCCAAAATACCAAAACCTATCAACAGCGGTTTACGACCTATTTTATCTGATAACAATCCAAAAACCGGCTGTAGCAGCATAAATACAATTAAGGTAAGTGTAGATACAAGAGTAGCATCGCCATTGCTAAATTTGGCCGTATTCACCAGGAATTTTTGCATGTAAGTGGTAAATGTATAAAACGCTACCGTGCCCCCTATAGTAAGGCAAACAACAGTAAATACCGCTTTTGGATGCTGTGCTAATGCCTTTAAAGTTCCCCTGTCATCTTTAGAACGTTCTTTGGTAAATGAGGCAGGTTCCTGCAGACTGCGCCTAAGGTACATCACCGTGATGGCCAGTATTGCCCCAAACACAAAGGGAATACGCCAGCCCCAGGCATGCAGTTGTTCTTCAGTTAAAAATACCTTTTGCAGCAAAACTAAAACACCCGCTGCTACCAATTGGCCCATAATTAAGGTTACATACTGAAAGCTGGAATAAAAGCCCCGGTGTTTTTTGGTGGCCATCTCGCTAAGATAAGTGGCGCTGGTGCCGTATTCGCCTCCAACGCTTAATCCTTGTATGATGCGGGCTAACAGCAGTAATATGGGCGCTGCTATGCCAATTTGCTTGTAACCGGGTATAACGGCAATTAGTAAAGAGCCGACGCTCATCAGCAATACCGAAAATGTAAGCGCGGTTTTACGTCCCTTTCTGTCGGCAAAAGTGCCCATTAGCCATCCGCCTATAGGGCGCATTAAAAAGCCGATGGCAAATATCCCTGCGGTGTTCAACAAGCGAACAGTAGGGTTAGCCATCGGGAAAAACGTGCCGGCAAAATATAGGGAAAAGAAGGAGTAGATATACCAATCGTACCATTCAACCAGGTTACCCAGCGATCCGCCGATGATGGATTTGATGCGGTTGATGATGATGGTTGGGTTATCGGTTGGTAGCTGCATTAAAATCTACATTTAATTTCATAATGTTATTTAAAACCTGGCTATTGCAGGCAGGTCCGAATGACATTGTTATATATGTCCATAAAAGTAAATTAATCCCCGGTAAAAGCAATTGCTTTTATCCATATGTTGCCTATCTTGGGATGATGTTTTTCACCGAAGATTTTTTGCAATATGTATGGAAATTCCGCCTGTTTGAGCGTGAAAACCTTCAAACTACTACTGGCGAAACGATAGAAATATTTTCAGCAGGATTACAAAACAGCGATTCGGGTCCCGACTTTCAGAATGCAAGGCTGCGCATTGGCGATACTACCTGGGCTGGCAATGTGGAGTTGCACCTGTCTTCTTCCGACTGGCGTAAACACAAGCATACTATTGATAACGCCTACAATAATATTATACTGCATGTAGTTTACCGGGATGATGAACCATTAATAATGCCCGATGGAAGACCTGTACCGACATTGGAGTTGCATGAACGCATATCACCAGACTTATACAACCGCTACCATCACCTGGTGTATGGCAACCAGCAGATCATTCCATGCGAAGGCAGTATCAGCTTTGTAGACGATGTTACCCTGCGCAACTGGCTTACGAGGGTATTGGTAGAACGCCTGGAAAAACGATCGGCAGCAGTAATAGCTGCGCTCAATAAAAACCGTGGCGACTGGGAAGAAACTTTTTACCAATTTTTGGCGGCGCAGTTTGGTTTTAAGACTAATGCGGTTCCCTTTGAACTCATGGCAAAATCATTGCCACAACTCACTCTTGCAAAGCACAAAAACAATGCTTTGCAAATTGAAGCAATGATATTTGGGCAGGCGGGATTTTTGGAAGATGACTTTACCAATGGTTACCCTAAAAGCCTGAAAGAAGAGTACTCGTTTCTGAGAAAGAAGTACGGCCTCACCCCTATTGAAAAGCATTTATGGAAGTTTTTACGAATGCGGCCTCAAAATTTTCCTACCATCAGGCTGGCGCAGTTTGCCGCGTTGGCGGTACGGTCAAACCACCTGTTCTCTAAAGTACTCGAGA
The DNA here is from genome assembly GCA_028288085.1 of Mucilaginibacter sp. Lineage (GTDB taxonomy): Bacteria > Bacteroidota > Bacteroidia > Sphingobacteriales > Sphingobacteriaceae > Mucilaginibacter. Next base: position 28,270 of record JAQBOK010000370.1, on the reverse strand, counting down.
TAAAAGATATTGCCGGTTTAAGAAAATTATTTACCGATTTGGAAGTTAACCCATACTGGGAAAATCATTACCGGTTTGAAGCTGAATCAAAACTAATATCAAAAAGTTTGGGACAATCTTCTATTGATATCCTTTTATTAAATACTTTTGTGTTATTTTTATTCAGTTATGGCAAGCATAACCAACAGGAATACTACATTAACCGGAGCTTGAAATTATTAGAGCAATTACCGGCCGAGCAAAATAATATTGTAACAAATTTCGATTTGCTGGGTATAAAGGTAAATACTGCATTTGATTCGCAGGCATTGCTCGAATTAAAAAATAATTATTGCGATTATAAGAAATGCCTGCAATGCGGCGTTGGAAATAAGATACTAAGAATGGCCTGATATGTTGCAACGGATAATAACTTTTTTTGAACGATACTCATTCGGAGTATGTACCTACCTTGGAGAACGCTTTAATATCTCGATCTCCAAAATACGTTTGTTTTTTATTTACTCTTCATTTTTAGCCGTTGGTTTCCCACTGATCGTATATTTCTTTGCCGGAATTGTGCTCGATTTCCGCAAGTATATTAAACGGAAGCATACAAGAGTTACGGATCTGTAGGTTACGATTTGTCATGGTATAGATAACTAAGCATCTACTCGCGAAGACTCTTTGCTATGCTCAGTATGAAAAAGGAATAAAAAAATCATTTCTTATACAAGCGTAGCACCTGTCCGCCACCGGCAGCAAGGTTAGTAGTAATAACACTTTCATTATTTACTTTCTGTACAACTTTCACCAAATGATTAGGGTCTTTGTCTGCATCGGGGGCATCGCTGTAAATCTCAGCGGTATATTCTCCGGCAGGTAAAAAAGACAAGGCCGTTTTGATGTTATGTGCTGCATTATTGCTGATGGTACCGATATACCATTCATTCCCTTTGCGGCGGGCTATGGTCACATAGTCGCTCACCTTGGCATTTAGTACTTTTGTTTCATCCCAGGTAAGGGGCACCTGTTTTAAAAACTCAAACCCCGGCTGACCGATATAGGCATCAGGGTAATCACATTCCATACCCTGTGCATTCTCTAATACCACATACATACCCAGCATATGGCAACGCGTACCCAGTACCATTGGAGCCGTATAGTGCGCCTTAAATGTTTTATGATTAGCAGCCCTGAAACCCCCTAAATGATAATCGGTTGAACCTGCAAGCAAGCGCGTGAAGGCGATATTGACATCTGCGTCTGGTGTAACCCGTTCGCCCCATTTATCATTTTCATAATTAAGCGAACCCTCACGGGTAAACTCATTGGGATAAGTGCGGCTTGTTCCGGTTGGCTTGTAAGCCCCATGAAATTGTATATGCAAATGATGCTGTGCCGCTTTTTGCAATATCTCCTCCTGCATATTCACCATTTCCTGGTCATCACGATCCATAAAATCGCACATCAGACCTTTAATCCCCCATTTTTCATATTGCGCAAAGGTCTCATCCAATTTAGGATATAATGCATAAAAATGCACCCAAACCCTGATACCAACACCAACTTTTGCCGCAGAATCACAAAGCTGCTGCATATCCAGTCCGGGAACGGCTTTTGACGGGTCTGCATGCGGGCCGGGTTGAAAGCCTGCGCCATCATTTACATACCATTCGTGCAGGCCGTATTCAACAACAGTGTGATAACTAAGGTTATTTTGCGCACAAAAATTCACATAATACATATTGGTTTCATAGTTGTTGCCCGGTGCAAAAGAAGTATCTGGTGTAACATTACCGTTCCACCAGGGAAAAGTAGTTTTTCCCGGCTTTATCCATGATATATCTTTAACACGGCACGGCTCACTCAGGTTAGTCAGTATGTTTGATTCTATTAGCGCTCCTACCCTATCACTAATCATCATTACCCGCCACGGGCTGTTGTGTGGTAATTTGGCTATAACTTTGATATCTGTTTGGTGCGGTAATGGCGACAAGCTGCTTTGTAACATCCCATTGTGTTTGATAAGGTACATTCCCGCATAATCTAATAGATTCGCTTCTGTAATGGCCATATATATCCCTTTCGGAAATTCAAACAAGGCAGGCATATCCATCAGGGTATCCGCTTTTATTTTGCTTAAAGGCAGTTTATCGTACAAACCCTCGTGCGAAGTGATATAATTTTCTCTAAAAAGCGTAAGCGCAACCGGATCATGAGTTAGATTGAAAGTATTGGCTTCGTCAGTAATTTCAACACTTTGCCAATGCGGCTGTCCGGGTATTTGATAACGAAAAGCCGCGCCATCGTTAAAGACCCTCACTTCAATATTTAATTGTCTCTTTAAGCCACTTTGTTCAGTAGCTGATATGACTAATTGGTTACTTATGCTATGTACTTTGCTACTCTTACCAACTATGAGATTATAATCCTCTTCCACTTTTTCAAGAATGGGCTTTCCTAATTTGACATTTTTTCCAAATACGCCGCCCTCTTTAAAACTGATGCTCAGCCTTGAGCTATCAACCAGCAATTCCCCCTTATAACTAACCTGGTATGTCAATCCCACCTGGTCAGAACTTAAAATAAATAGTATTTTTTTATCAGGAGAACTAACGGTAAAGCCTTGTTTGGCAAACGCGTAAGGTGCAGTAAATAGTAATAGCAAAACTATGAAACGGGAAACTGAATACATCACAATCCGGGTTTAAAGAGAGATAAATGTAAATAATTACAAATCCTTTTCAGATAAAAAATTCAGATTTAGCATTTAGGTGCAGCCTGTATATTCAACCTTTAACTACCTTAGTATAGGATGAAGATAATTACGTGGAATTGTAATATGGCTTTCAGGAAGAAATCTGATTGGATATTGAAATATGATCCTGATATTTTGATCGTTCCGGAATGTGAAAATCCTGACGTGTTAAAATTCTCTTTATTTTCGAAACAGCCTGATAACATTATCTGGTACGGCGAAAACCCTAATAAGGGGCTTGGTGTTTTTTCTTTCAACGATTATAAACTACAGCTTTTGACGATACATAATTCCGATTTTAAAACGGTCCTCCCGATATCAGTAACCCGGGGACCAGTTGATTTCACCATGTTTGCTATTTGGGCAAATAATCCGTCAGATACCATTAATCAATACATTGGACAGGTATGGAAAGCCATTCATAATTATGATGAACTGATAAAAAATGAAAAAACTATTTTGATTGGTGATTTCAACAGTAATACCATTTGGGATAAGCCCCGCAGGAAATGGAATCATTCAGCGGTAGTTGAGGCGCTTGAGTTAAAACAAATTAAGAGTACTTATCACCATCATTTTAAGCAAGTACAGGGCAAAGAAAAACATGCTACTTTTCATTTATACAGACATTTGAATAAGCCTTATCATTTAGATTACTGCTTCGCTTCAAATGAACTGATGGAGAAATTACAATATGTGGAAATAGGAAGGCACGAAGATTGGAAAATGCACAGCGATCACATGCCTTTGATCGTGAATTTTAATATCTGATCAACTCGTTTTCTATTGCATGGAACGAAGTAATCCCAACCAGCAGGCTTAGAATTTGAAAGCTGACCCACCGATTAGAACTACTCCGTTCCCCACACAGTGTCTTTGTTTGTTTTATACCAGTCGGCCCGTTTTCATGGCTTCTTGCAGGTTTCGAACTCTGAATTTTGGTTTATATACCCTGTTGGCTACCCGTTTTACCCAGTTTGAGCGGTAGCCAAATAAAATTTTTATCATGTCCACAGTATATGATCCTTTCGGATATCCATATTTGTACCAGGTAAATTTAGAGTCGTCAATACGAAAGGTATTTGTAAACTCAGCCAAAAAAAGATCGATCTCAATATCAAAAATATCCAGGTCAAGATCGATACTGGTATTCACCGTCAGTGCATCCGGATCAACCTTTTGTATTTTGTATCGCTCACAATATCCGGTAATAAATTCTTTTAATTCGGGCAGTACTTCTTCCATTTTAAATGAATTTTTTTCGATCACTCTGGTTATAAGACACCTGTTTTTAAAAACAGGTTGCATCAAGGGGGTGATTTATTTTAAAAAAATTATATTTCTGCAGTTTATCACCAAAAACTTATAATTGCACCGTAATTTTAAGCCGATGAATATAAAAGTTATCGCCTTTGATGCCGATGATACCTTGTGGGTAAATGAACCTTATTTTCAGAATACCGAAAAGAAGTTCTGCACGCTGATGGAAGAGTTTTTGCCCCAGCATACTTTATCGCGTGAGTTGTTGAAAATCGAGATCGAAAACCTGGCGTTATATGGCTATGGCATAAAGGGCTATATTCTTTCTATGATCGAAACTGCCTTAAAGGTATCTGACAATACCATCAGCATTACGGCAATTGAAAAAATCATTGGGTTTGGCAAAGAACTGTTAAATGAACCTATTGAATTATTGGATGATGTGGAAAAGGTACTTGCAACATTACAAAAGAAATACCGCATTGTAGTAGCTACTAAAGGCGACCTGTTGGATCAGGAAAGAAAACTGAGAAAATCAGATCTGAGTCATTACTTTCATCATATCGAGATTATGTCTGACAAAGGGGAAGATGATTATAAAAAATTGATCAAGCATCTGGACATTCGTCCGGACGAATTTATGATGATCGGTAATTCGCTTAAATCGGATATTATACCCGTTTTAAATATTGGTGGCCACGCTATACACGTACCTTATCATACTACCTGGGCGCATGAGCAAGTAGAAACCACACTGGATCATATCAATTTCAGGCATGTTGAGCATCTTAAAATGGTGTTGGAATTGTTAGGGTAGATTTGGTGCACCCGCATTATACTTCTTTCTCAAATACTGCCAATTCTATCACCTGGTTAGGCGTTCCAAATTTTGTAGTTTCAGGAAATGGCACCATCTTGCCGGTGGCATGGTAGCCCCTGCGTTCATACCAATTAATTAATTCCAGCCGGGTTGAAATTACGGTCATAAATATTACCCGGCAGTTGAGTTGATGGGCCACCCGTTCGGCCTCGTGCAGCAGCTGCCTGCCAATGCCATTTGTTTGCAATGTGGGTGATACGGTAAGCATACCCAAATAAAGCTTTTGCTTGCGCACTTGTAAGTAAACGCAGCCTATTATTAATCCATCATTATTTGAATATTTTAGTATGGTGGTATCTGCATCCTGTATATATTCGGCCATGGTAGGCTCGTCAATCCGGATACCCTCCAGCAGGTGCGCTTCAGTCGTCCATCCTTTTTTTGATGGTTCGCCCCGGTAAGCACTATTAACTAGTTGGGTCAATTCGGTGATATCAGTTAATGTGGCTTTAGTTATAGGCATATTTGGTCTTCAAAACTACAAACCTTATTTACATTTTCCCCAACAATATCATGGTCAGCATAAAAACATCATACAAAATATGGAAGAATATTAAATACCACAGATTGCTTTTAAACAATTTATAAAGCCATGTAATAAATAAAGCGAAAATAAATATGGCAATTACCGCACCCGTTCCCTCCTGCCAATGATAAAGGGCAAACAGGACACTGGTAACCAACCCGCTGATGATAAATGACCCTTTGAACATCGCCTTTAGTCTGTTAAAAATAAATCCACGGAAAACAATCTCCTCGTATGGGATAACCAATACAGCAGCCAATAAGATCAACAGAATATAATTTATAAAATGGTGCCTGATAAAATTAAAATCTGAAAGATTGGCACTTTTAAAACCCAGGCGGGTAATAAAAGGGCCCAATATCCAGAAATGAAAAGCGGCGTAAACCAACCCGATAACGCCTCCCACCCAAAATGCCCGTATTTTAAGATCGGCAAAACGGAAACCTATAGAGGTAAAACTTTCGCCATTAAGATTTAGGTAGATCCAAATGACACCCAAAACCACAAACGGATAAGCATACATAGGCAAATGCCCGTAATGCGGGAAAAGCATCGCAAAAGCAATCAGAGCTACGTCAACCCATATTCTTAACTTTCTATTGAGCGCCATATTTCAGTTGATGCCTGATAAGACCACTTGTTACAAGTTCCTGTAATCTTCCCTTACCGGGCTGAATATGTCCAGCAGTTTACAATCGGTTATGGCAATGCCGCCATGCCGCGCGTTGGTTGGAATAATTGCGAATAAGCCTGGCTCAAGCACTTGCGGAACACCGTTTACCGTCAACTCAAATTTCCCGTCGATCACAAAGGTGGATTGCTCGTGAACATGCTGATGAAGTGGCACCGAACATCCTGCCTTTACTTCGATAAAATTGATGGTGTTAGTATCCGTATGGATCAGTTTGGAGAAAAATCCAGGTGCGATCTCTTTGGTAGGGATATCAGAGAACTGGCGAAAGATGGTAGTGTCCATGTGTATTGATTAAATGTCTAAATATACGGGATACAGCGCTGCTTTATTATAAATGTTAGAAATTGTAACAATTTCTAACCAGCAAAATCTATATAAGTAAGTCTAAAGAAAATGTACCGTGAGCAGTAGAAATAACAAGGCAGAGCGTTGGTTATGGGGTATTACTATCTTTTTAGTGCTAATAGGCATAATCATCGTTTATAGAAGACTGACATTTTTAAAAACCTTAAATACTCCGGATGGTTATGTACCCGGAGTCACAAAAAGCAGGTCGCCGGTGCCAGATGAGGGGTTTGCTGCACATCCGATTTTAACCCTCATCCATATTATTCCCGGATTGTTGTTTATGCTGCTTGCGCCATTGCAATTCTTAAAAAGTTTACGGTTAAGGTATCCACGCTTGCATCGCATTATGGGCTATATTGTTTTAGCTTGTGGTTTGGTAATCGGAACAACTGCTTTAACCATGGGGTTCATAATGGCTATAGGCGGAATTACGGAGACGCTGGCTGTTGCGGTCTTTGGGTGCGCGTTTCTTTTTTCAATTGCAAAAGCTTTCGAAAATATCAGAAAACAGGAGATCGCATTATACAGGGAGTGGATGATCCGTGTTTTAGCTATTGGCTTAGCAGTTTCTACAACAAGGCCAATTGTAGGCATATTTTTCGCAACAAGCCGCTTTACGGGCTTAACGGTTCACCAGTTTTTTGGTGTAGCGTTTTGGATAGCATTTATCTTGCATGTATCGGTTGCTGAAATATGGATCAATTATACCAGGAAGAAACAGTAAAATATACTACCTCGTAACTTTAATTCCTCCCTTTCAATCTTCCCAAAAAACTTATCTTGCAACCATATTTTTATGATGAAATATGTTTTAGGAATTGACATTGGTACGGGCAGCGTAAAGGCGGTGGCCATAAACCTGCAATGCCAATCTTTTGAGGTAAGTCAGCACCATTATTCTTACAGTGCCCCAAAACCAGGCTACTATGAGCAGGATCCCGAACAGATATGGAATGCATTTGCATCCTGTATTAAAGGCATTATAGATAAAACAGGTGCCCAGCCACTGGCCATTAGCTTAAGCAGCGCAATGCATAGTTTGATCCCGGTAGATGAGAGCTGCCATGCACTGGCCCCAATGATAACATGGGCCGATAACCGGAGCGCCGAAATAGCAACCAGGCTAAGATCATCTGAGGAAGGTTTAGCAATCTATAAAGCAACGGGTACACCACTCCATGCAATGTCGCCTTTATGCAAAATCATCTGGATCAAAGAGAACAATCCCGGTCTGTTTAATAAAACACATCATTTTATTTCTATAAAGGAATATATCTGGTACAAACTTTTTAAAGAATTTACAATAGATCATTCCGGCGCATCCTGTACCGGATTATTTGATATAGAGAAAATTAAGTGGTATAACAACGCCCTCACTACAGCCGGTATTACAGAAGAAATGCTTTCCTGCCCTGTGCCTACCAACTATTCGAAAACATATGATCCTGATAAAGGTGAAGCATTAGACTTTCTTAAACCGGGTATACCCTTTATCATCGGCGCCAGCGACGGATGTTTGGCCAACCTGGGCAGCATGGCCAATAAACCCGGCATCGCTGCCATGACAATTGGTACAAGCGGCGCTGTAAGGGTTGCCAGCAACATACCTTTGCCTAATGCGGATGCCATGACCTTTAGCTACATACTGGATAAAGAAACCTTTATTTGCGGCGGACCGATCAATAACGGAGGGGTTGCTTTACAATGGTGGCTTAAAAATAATGCCGGGCCTGAGCCAACCGGGCAGGACTACGATCAGCTATTTGAAGAAATAGCCAAAGTACCAGCCGGCAGCAATGGTTTACTTTTTTTACCCTACCTGACAGGAGAGCGCGCGCCCATATGGGATAGTGAAAGCTGCGGAACTTTTTTTGGAGTTAAACTGCAGCATACAAGTGCTAATTTTTCAAGGGCTGTTTTAGAAGGGATATGTTATGCGATGAAGGATGTTTTGGATGCCGTACAACAAAATGCAGAACCGATAACACAGATCAATATAAGTGGCGGGTTTACAAAATCAGATGTATGGGTACAAACATTAGCTGATATAACAAACATTAACCTGGCAATATTGCAAGCTGATGATGCATCGGCGGTTGGAGCTGGTTTACTGGCTTTGAAAAGTCTTGGACTGATTAGTGAATACCCTCAATCTGCCTCTGTAAACTTGAAGACATTTAAACCTGATGCGAAAAATGCGGCTGAGTACATGATAAACTTTGGGATTTATAGACAATTATATATCGATTTGAAGGAAACAATGCATAGGTTTTATAAGATTAATAACTAGCCTTGTATCCCTTTAATGCCACAAAAGCAAAAGAGCCATCCCGCACCCTGCAGATAGCTCTTTAAATAGTATAAAACCTAAAAAATCAGAAGGTATTATTCAAGACCGGCCAACTCATCATTTTTGGTTACCGTTTCTGTAACGATCTTATTTTCAGTATAACGATCGGCTGAAAAATAATTGTTTATTACAGTTGATTCAGCATTTCGGTTTAAGCTGAATTGATTTACAGTTCCACCCAGTTCTATTTTTGCGTGGTCTCTTAAAATTACATTAGCGCTGTATGCGTTAAAATTCAGCTTAGCCGATGCATTGTCGTGCAGGTCAATACTAAATTCAATTTTAGAAACATCGCCAAATGATCTTATTTCAGCATTATCATAGGCTGAAATTGAACTCAAGTTGTCGGAAGCGATCCATACTATTAGTTTTTCGGCAGTATAGGATGATATACGCAAAACCCCATTGCTGCTTTGTACCAAAGCGCTTTCCGAATAGTATTTGTTGTAAACCTTTACTTGTTCAGTTGAATTGTCTGATATAAATAATTCAACATTGCCGTGAACTTCAATTTTATTGATGGATTTAATGTCATGTAAAAGAATGTAGTCGGCTGAGGCTGCATAGGTTGATTTTGATAACCCTGCTATTACACCGAACATCAGGATTACAGATAAAATTTTGGATTTCATTTTTTTATTATTTTATTTTAAAAACGGCGCTTATCTTATATTGCTGTAAACATTTACCACTCAAGTAAACACCGTTTAATTTGCTGCAAAGGTGGGTGTTAATCCGAAGAGAATAATCATCTTAGTGTAATTATTACACTATTTTACAAAGACTCAAAATATCGCATAATACACTTATTATCAATACAATATAAGCAACATTCTAAAGCTACATCGTACAACGAAGGTAAGATATGGTTGAATTAATGACTAGTCGGGCGTCGTTTTTTTCTCACTAACACAAAAAAATTATTAATTATTTTAGCACAGCCAGTTTGTTTAATGGTTGAGAAAGTTTTTTAACTATTATGGTGTTACATCGGTATTACATGGATTGCATCCGTTAAATGTTACACCCTTAAATTTAAATGGAATTAATGCTAATTTTATAGCATCAAAAACCTTAACCATAGCATTTAGGTTAAGTAGTTACATCCTCATAATATGGCTTTTATTGATTACTACAAAATATTAGGTATCGACAAGACCGCGAGCGAAAAGGACATCAAAAATGCCTATCGTAAGTTGGCCCGCAAACATCATCCCGACCTGAACCCCAACGATGCCGAAGCGAATAAGAAATTTCAGCAATTGAACGAGGCCAACGAGGTATTAAGCGATCCTGAGAAACGAAAGAAGTACGATAAGTACGGCGAAAATTGGCAGCATGGCGAGGCATATGAAGCTCAGACCAGGCAGCAGCAAAGTAGTAGACAAGGTGGATTTGGCGGTGGACACGGGCAGGGGTTTGAAAGCTTTGAAGGTTTTGGCGGCGGGGATGACTTCTCTGATTTCTTCCAATCGATGTTTGGCGGTGCTGGTGGTGGACGAACAAGAGGGCAGGCCAAATATCGCGGACAAGACTTTAATGCTGAACTACGCTTAAGCTTTCGCGAAGCAAGTGAAACCCATAAGCAAACGCTTACAGTAAATGGTAAGCAGATACGTATTACAATACCTGCGGGTGTTGAGAACGGGCAAACGATAAAAATTGCCGGGCATGGCGGTCCGGGAACCAACGGAGGGCCATCCGGTGACCTGTTTATTACCTTTTCAATAGCTGATGATCCACAGTTTAAAAGACTTGGCAGTGACCTTTACGTGTCAGTGAAGCTTGACCTCTACACTGCTGTATTGGGTGGTGAAATAACAGTAGATACGCTGACCGGAAAAGTTAAGCTAAAAGTTAGTGCCGGTACACAAACTGGCACCAAAGTAAAATTGAAAGGAAAAGGCTTCCCGGTATACAAGAAACACGATGCGTTTGGTGATCTATACCTTACCTATGACATAAAATTACCTACCGATTTGACAGATAGGCAAAAAGAACTATTTACCGAACTGGCTGAAAGCGAAAAGGTGAAAGGTGAAAGGTGAAACCTGCCGGCCGGCAGGCAGGGGTGAATTGCCCGTAGGCAATAGAATTTAGAGTTTGGGCTTTTTAGGATTTAGAAATTAAGAGTTAAGACCATGACGACAGCAACTTTGATATCAACCAACGATTTTTGCACCTGGCACCAGGTGGAGTATACTTTTATCAGTTCGTTGCATGAGGCCGGACTGGTAGAGATCACCATAATTGACCAGGCTGAATATATTCCGGAAACAGAATTACAAAAACTGGAGCGTATGACCCGCCTTCACCATGACCTGGATATCAATGTAGCTGGAATTGGAGCTATTACCCACTTATTGGAACGTGTAGAAAATATGCATGAAGAAATGCGCACTTTAAAGAACAGGTTAAGACGTTACGAAGAGGATTGATAATGACGGCTTCTGATATACCGCAGCTACGCCTTATTAACCAGCATTTGATCTCCCCTGCTTTTAAAAAGCCTGCAGACATTGTACAATATATGGGCGCTATACAGGCCCAGGATTATGCCGGTGCCAAATGGGCCATTGGTCAGCGTTTACAGGGTGCAACTGATACAATAGTGGAAAAAGCATTTACGGATGGCGATATTATCCGCACCCATGTAATGCGGCCCACCTGGCATTTTGTTTCACCACAGGATATTAGATGGATGCTGGAGTTAACCGCGGCAAGGGTTCAGGGCATTGCCGGTACGCAGCACAGACAGTTTCAGTTGAATAACAGTGTATTCTTACAATGTGAAAAAGCAATATCATCTGCACTGCAAGGTGGCAAACAATTAATGCGGAGTGAGGTTGCCGATGCGCTACAGCAAGCCGGCATAGCTACCAATGAACAGCGTTTCATTCACATTATGATGCAAATGGAATTAACCGGCCTGGTTTGCAGTGGCGGCAGACATGTAAAACAATTTACTTATGCACTTTTAGATGAACGTGTTCCCATAACTAAAAAGATAAGCCGGGATGAGGCACTGGCTATGCTTACCGAACGGTATTTCATCGCCCATGGCCCAGCCACATTAACAGATTTCGTATGGTGGAGCGGACTTACAGTTACCGACGCTAAAGCAGGGCTGGAAATAATAAAAGATAAATTAACCAGCCAAATGATAAATGGAAGTTCCTATTGGTTTGCGGAACAATCATACAACTTAAAAAGCAAAAGCAGCACAGCCTTTTTATTGCCAAACTATGATGAATTCATCGTTAGTTATAAAGACCGAAGCGCCTCCATCGCCTCATCCAACGTTAACAAAACTGATCCCCGTGGTACAATTTTCAATAACACTATTGTTGTTAGCGGCCGTATTATTGGTACCTGGAAACACACTTTTAAGAAAGATACTGTTATACTCAACCTTATCCCCTTTGCCCGGTTAAGCAAGTCAAATGATGCTGCAATTAATGCTGCCGCAAAACGCTACACTAAATTTTTAGGGTTGAAGGATTTTATATCGCAGATTTAGCAATCAATTTAGGTCTATTCATATATCATGATCCGAAGCATCATCTGCCATTTCATGAATGATAGCATCCATCCGATCTAGCTCAGTCTGAAAATGCTCCAAAACTTCGGCGTCTGCCGGATGATCCTTGATCATTGTAGCCAATGCCTTCAAATTAGCTAGTGGACTACGAATGAGGTGCGATTGCTTCCATGCCATGTCCTTTATGCTATTGATATGACTCTGGATGCGTTCATATGCTCTTTTCAGATCTTCCTCAGCGTTTTTCCTTTCTGTTATATCATACAGCGCCATCAACATACCTAATATCTCTTTATTATCATTAGTTAGGGGCGACAATCTTACATCATACCACAATATGGATCCATTGGCCTGTTGATAATCAATTTCATAGTTTATATTATTTCCTTTGAATATCTCTTTTGTATAAACCATAAATTGAGGGAGCCGGGCGGCAGGAAAAAGGTCGGCAAGACGGTCACCTTTTTCTGGTGTATGTTTAAATTGTTCTTCAACAAATTCAATAGCCTTTTGGTTAAACGCCAATACCTTTAAGTCCAAATCAAATAAGGCATAGGCCGTGTCCGTTGTTTTTAAGATCGTTTGAAGATTAGCCTCCGATTTTCGGAGCAACTCTTCTGCTTCAAGCTTCTCCGAGACATCTTTTGTGAGTGAAAGCCGCACCGACTTACCGTCGAAAATTATATCATGAGATATTATCTGAACAAACATGATCGTTCTATCCTTTTTAAGATGCCTTACAATGCCAAAATCCGTTGAACTTCCGGCCTCTGTCCGGTAACGTTCAAGTTGCTTTTCCATATCCTCATCTGGCCTAAGTTCAGTAACCCTCATCTTTAAAAGTTCATCCTTTGTATAACCATAAAGATCGGCAGCAGCATCATTAACAGCTATGATAGACAGGTCATCTTTAGCTATCATCCACAAAGGCATTGGATTACTCTCGAAAAGCAATTTATACTTCTGTTCAGATGATCTCAATTCCTCTTCAGCTTTTTTGCGCTCAGTGATATCTATCATCGAGCCAATAATTGTAGGTTTATTCCCAATTATGGTTCCGCTTCCGTAAAACTCAACCCAATTTGTTGTACCATCTTTCTTTTTACCCATTGCTTCATAACGGATACTTTCAACTTCGCCGGCCATACGCTTTCTTACGTTCTCGGTGGTAACGTGCCGGTAGCTTTCATCAATAATTGTTTCTACCGGTACAGTGTTGGTCAGTTCTTCAGATGTATAATCAAAAACTTCAGCAAACCGGGGATTTACATAAACAAACTTCCCGTCTTGAACAATATATACGCCTACCATTGATTTTTCTGCTATCGTCCTGAATTTGAGTTCAGCCTCCCTTAGTTCCGCTTCCATTTTCTTCCGGCTGGTAATATCACGGGCAATAACCAGTATCCTGTCATCCTGAAACATTTTCACATTAACCTCTGCATTAAAAAGAGAGCCATCTTTCCTCAAAAGCCTTCTTTCCCGTATTACATATTCACCGGGATTACGGGGACCGTGTTTAACAGGGTCAACTTTCAATTCTTCAGGATCGATAATATTCTCAACATTTAATTGAAGTAATTCATGTCGGGTATAACCCGTCATTTTGCACATGCTTGCATTCACATCAATAAAATTTCCTTTAAAATCTACCACATAGATAGCATCTGATGCATGTTCAATAAGCGAGCGGTATTTCTCTTCACTTTTCTGAAATTCTGTTGTCCTTTCTTTCACCCTTTTTTCCAGGCTGGCGTTCATTAGTTTAATTTCGGCTTCGGCCTCAGATCGCTGAGCATCAATCTTATTTAAACGGATAGCCATATCCCATATCAGCAGCAGACTTAACAGTAAAACAAAAACAGCAAGTACCGAAATTCCTATTTCTAACGAAAAAAGTCTATAATGCTGAGATTGAACCCTTAATGAACCAAATACAAGAATAGGGATAAGCATTAATATAAAAAGTCTTTTACCCATTTTGTTGCCTACCTCATTACCTGTAAACATTCTGGTAATACCAATAGTGGGATTTAAAAGAGATGACGCTATAGATAAAATAAAAAAGATCAAAGCAGTATGAGTAGCCATTGAACTTACATAAAAAAAGGAATAAAATAACGACACACCATATAGGTAACCTATTAGGGCAACTGAGGTAAGAATTGTTATAAAATGAAACAAGTATTGGGCTAACACATCAAATAATCTACTTTTAGCTTTAAGCATTAAAAAGCCCAACCCAAAAAGAAAGAAATTAAGAGCTGCATTAAATGCCATGCGACCGGGATAAGGATATGTTTTTGAAACTGTCCCCTTATCAATTATAAATAATTGGTCGAGGCCGGTATTGAAATTGAAGATATTTTGCATTAAAGTAATCAGCCCAATAAAGGTTACCAGCAGTGATAATATAAAAAAAACCAACGTGTATTTACGGGTTTGATATTGCGTAAGTAATAAAGCGATGCCCAAAAAAACAAAGCATAAAGCTGTATTAAATCTCATGGGTTCAATACCCGGAACAATGCTTTGAAGGGTAGGGACATTTAGGATCCAACCTAATACCACAGTGATTCCCGCCGCTATCGTGACGAGACATATGATAATGATCGTTTTATTTTTTTGCAGATGATCCATTAAATAAATTTAGTATTATTCAATAGTTATGCTACAGTTGGGGGGGCACTAGAAATATCCATATACCCATCGATATTAATAAAGTTAATACTAAATCGGCATATAGTGTCAAATCAGCATTAAAGAAAATAATAAGCAACTATTTGAATTCTGTTTGAAGACGGTGTATCTTATCTTTCCCTTCCCAAAAATCCTTTAAGGGCTTGCTGTGTAAATTCCGATAAAACTAATGCGCCGCTGATAGCTGCCCTTTCGGAGAGTAATTCGTCCCAATTTTCAGTTCCTTCCCATAAAATTTGTTTCAAGCCAGAGAGTGCTTCAGGATGATATGAGGCTAATTTTCGAATTAGCGCATCCAAAGCAACATCCAGGCTGCTGATATCTTCATAAACCTCGTTGTAGAGCCCCTTCTCTTTGGCCCAGGCGGCCGTTTGGAAATCTACCGCCCGGATAGTCAACTGGGAAAAGGACGGCAATCCTATTTTTCTGATCACCGCTGGCGATATCACAAAAGGACCTATACCAATAGCCAATTCGCTCAGTTTAATAGATGCGGATTGGATTGCCAGGCAATAATCTGCCGCGGCAGCAATGCCAACACCGCCACCTACCGCCTTGCCCTGGATGCGGGCTATGATGATCTTTGGTGATTTGCGGCAAACATTGATCACCCTTGCAAAACCTGAAAAGAATTTGGCCCCCGCTTCTTTATCCTTTATTTGTAACAATTCGTCAAAACTTGCCCCGGCACAAAATGTACGATCACCCTCGCTTTTCAGTACAATTACCCTTGTGTCCAAATTATTGCCAGCTTTTTCTATTTCGTCGCAAAGCTGATCTAATATTTTAGCCGGTAATGAATTTTGTGCAGGATGATAAAAGCTAATAGTGTTTACGCCATCTATAATGGTGACGGTTACATTTCCGTTTGGAGCTTCGGGCATAATTGAAAAGAAATTATTAAGATAACATTGCCAATATCGGCAGATTTTAGCAACCATACAACAAACAACCCTCACAACGATACTATAGTCGCGATTATAAAAGCAGCAATTACTATTTTATTTCACAATAATATTAATGGATGAAATATTGGCCGGGCCAAGGGACAGTACACTTTGCGACAAGCTAAAAAGTGATGCGTCAACATGCCAAATCTTAAAGATGCTGTGATAGCATGCGGAGTTGATGCCTGTATTGAAAACCCTTCAATATTAATAACCAGTTAGAGGTTATTGTGAATTTTTCTCAATAATTTAATTGAGTTGAAGCAATAAATAAATATACTGGTTATTTTTACTGTAGATAATCTGTTTAGGATGTTTCATTTTCAAAATCTTTACCTTTTTTTTATATCTTCATTATTGCTCAATCTTACCCCGGGTAATGACATGTTGTATGTAGCCTCGCGCAGTATTTCGCAGGGCGTTAGAGCTGGCATTATCTCGGCTTTGGGTATTTTCTTAGGGTGTTTTGTACATATTATAGCGGCGGTTTTAG
This sequence comes from Mucilaginibacter sp., assembly GCA_028288085.1. Taxonomy (GTDB): domain Bacteria; phylum Bacteroidota; class Bacteroidia; order Sphingobacteriales; family Sphingobacteriaceae; genus Mucilaginibacter. The sequence goes on along the minus strand of JAQBOK010000370.1, from coordinate 11,791 downwards.
GGCTTTCCATTATCATCTCCCGCTCTGCATATTTGTTCAGTATTATCAAATACGCCGGTGCAGCCTATCTAATTTATCTCGGTATTAAGGCCCTCGTCACTAAATTAAATGTTAATCCCAATAAAAACATAGTTAGGGTTGATCAATGGAAATTGTTCAAACAGGGCATTGTAACCAACGCGCTTAATCCTAAAGTAGCGATCTTTTTTTTGTCTTTTCTTCCGCAATTTATTGATCCGTATTCACCATTTTTTAAAGTGCAGCTTTTTACGCTGGGTATTTGGTTTGCTTCGCAGGGTACACTTATATTAATTATTGTCGCTATCGTATTGGGTAAGACTAAAGATTTTTTTAAACAAAACCCTAAAGTTTGGTAAATTCAGGGTAGGATAACCGGTATCATATTAATAGCACTTGGTATCAAAGTTGCCCTTACAGCTAAAAAATAACCTGATGATAGATATTGAGACCGCCCGGCGAATCGCGCTATCCCTCCCGGGTACTGAGGAGTATGATCACTTTGGCCGACCGGCATTTAAGATCAAAGGCAAAAGAACTTTTACTACTTTTTGGCCTTCAGAGCATAGAGTAATGGTAAAATTATCACTTATTGATCAATCAGTGTTTAACTCTTTTGACTCCATGATATTTTATCCGGTTCCGAATAAATGGGGATTAAAAGGAGCAACTTTTATTGAACTTTCTAAAGTACGATTAGATATGCTGACGGATGCTATTACTACAGCATGGCAAACTGCGGCAATAAAATAAATGCTTAGCTTTATCTTTGTGATATAACCCTTAAGTCTATGAAATACCTAATTATATTTTCATTACTCGCATCGATGATTCTCATCCGTGAAAATGCTTTTAGTCAGGCTATTAATCAACAAGGGGTATATAATGTGAAAATATTCGGCGCCAGGGGTGATGGCAAAACTCTCGATTCAAAAGCGATTAATAAGGCTATTGATTCGGCGGCTATTGCGGGCGGTGGAATGGTTTATTTGCCTGCGGGGAATTATTTATCAGGATCTATACACCTTAAGAGCAATATATCCCTTTACCTGGATCAGGGTGCCACTATTATTGCTACAGACGAAGATCCAGGTTCAGCCTACGACCAGGAAGAGCAAACCGTAAATACCATTTACCAGGACTCTGGCCACAGCCATTTCCACAATGCGTTGATCTGGGGCGAAAACATCCATGACGTTTCCATCCTGGGGCCGGGTACCATTTGGGGTAAAGGATTATTAAAAGATTATAAAAAAGGCAGCAAGGAAGCCAATAAATCATTAGTGTTATATAATTGCCGAAATATAATTATCCGTGACGTTACTTTTCTTCATGGCGGCTGGTTTGCTATATTGGCAACAGGTGTAGATAATATGACCATTGATGATGTAAAAATAGACACCAACCGCGATGGGATGGATATTGACTGCTGCCGCAATGTGCACATATCTAACTGCACAGTAAATTCTCCCTATGACGATGGCATCTGCCTCAAAAGCACTTATGCCTTAGGTTTTTTCAGGGCTACTGAAAATGTAACCATTACCAACTGCCAGGTAAGCGCTTATGACGAGGGCTCGGTATTGGATGGTACTTACAAGCGAGAAGATAAACAGGCCTATAGAACCGGACGCATTAAATTTGGAACAGAATCAAACGGCGGCTTTAAAAATATCGCCATAAGCAATTGCCTATTTGATTTTTGCCAGGGGCTGGCATTAGAGACTGAAGATGGCGGCCTGTTGCAGGACGTCACTATTAGTAATATTACGATGAGAGATATAACCTCTGCTCCTATTTTTTTGCGTTTAGGTGCCCGCATGCGCGCTCCCCAGAGAACACCGATTGGCGAACTGCGCAGGGTGTCAATTAATAATATCAGGGTATATGGCTCCAATTCTGCCTATAGCTGCATCATCTCTGGTATTCCGGGTCATGATATACAGGACCTGGAATTAAGCAACATCCGCATTTACTATGATGGTGGCGGTAAAATACTGGACACAAAAGTTCCGGAAAATGAAAAGAATTATCCTGAACCATCCATGTTCGGTAATATGCCGGCTTATGGCTTTTATATCCGACATGTAGCTGGTCTTAAAATAACGGATGTAGAAGTTAGCTTTTTAAATGATGATCCCCGTCCGGCGTTTGTGCTGGATGATATAAAAGGCCTTAATATGCTTAATGTAACCGGGCAAACTACAAAAGGCGTAGATACTTTTAAATATATTAATACTGTACACTGACTAATAAACCCTTGCCATTGCCCTTACAGGGAAGGTACCTACGCCTTTAAATTTGGGTGGTACTGCACTAAATTTGAAGCCTTTTTCGGGTAAGCTATTCAAATTACAAAGATGCTCTACAATTAAAATTTCGGCTCCTAAAAGCGTGGTATGTACCGGCCTGCTTTTGCCCTCTACGTTGTCAATATTATGAGAGTCGATACCAACCAGTATTGCGCCTGAATCTCTTAAGTAATCAGCTGCCTCCTTTGTCAGATAAGGATGATTTTCGTAATAAGCATCTGTATTCCAATGCTTGTCCCACCCGGTATGGATCAAGACAGCATGCCCCGCGATATCATAGCTCATTAACCTTTCGGCAGTAATACTTAATGTTTCGGTATAAGGTACACGGATAACTATTGCCTCGATATCAGCAAAGCTTTCCAGTTCAACTTCCGAAAGATCTTTCCCATTCTCAAACCGATGAAAAGGGCAGTCGATATAGGTACCTGTATTTGAAACCATGTCGATCTTGCCAATTTGAAATGTTGTTCCTTCTTCGTAAAACTTCTTTGAATTTTCGCGACTTAAATAATCGCAAATAATAGGTGCTGGTAGTCCTTTGTAGGTTACCAGGCCGTTTTCAATAACGTGACTTAGATCGATCAGCATATTTCTCCCGGATGTATGTTAGGTAGTTTTTCCATATAATTAATCATACAATGATGACAAATAAAAGCCAAACCTCAAATGTCATTTCCGAACGATAGAGAGAAATCTTAGACGTTGTGCATAGTATGCGTGCATAAGATTTCTCCTCATCTCTCGTTCGATGACAATCCGGCTTATTTCACAATCCTCCCCAAAACCTCTTCCCTCAAATACTTACTTACAGGAACTTGGTATTTTTGTACATGCAATATATTTCCTTCAATAGTATCCACTTTATTTATAGCGACAACATACGATTTATGTGTTTGCAAAAACTGTTTGGCGGGTAACTTTTCTAGCAATGATTTGATGGTAGTATGTGTAATGATCTTTTTATTTTCGAGATGAATGGCTACATAATTTTCCATTCCCTCAATAAACAAAATATCATCAAACGTTATTTTTTCCAGTTTGCCATTAGCTTTCAAAAACAGGTATGGAACTGAGTTACCGGGATGTTCCTTTAGCGTGAAATAATCATTTGCTTTCCAGGCAGCCTTCAGAAAACGTTCGTAAGATATAGGCTTTAGCAAATAATCCATCACATCCAGCTCAAAACCCTCTATTGCGTATTGAGGATAGGCTGTGGTGAATATCACTTTAGGGGGATTGCGTATTGCCCTTAAAAATTCAACCCCTGTAATGTGCGGCATTTGAATATCAAGGAACAGCAGGTCAATTGGCTGTTGCTGCATTAAATCACTCAATTGTAAAGCGTCCTCACAAACCCCTTTCAAATCCAGGAAACTGATCTTTTCTACATAGCCTTGCAAACCCTTGCGGGCGAAAGGCTCATCGTCGGTAATAATACAGGTAATCTTATCGCTCATACTCCAAGTTTAATTCCGCCTTAAAATTATTATCTCCCTTTTCCAGCTTTAAGGTGTACCTGCTGGGGTAAAGCAAGTCAAGGCGGCGTTTCAGGTTTTCTAGTCCTATACCACCCGCTTTTGGCTCAATTGACTTTACTAGCGGTACAGAATTTTCAACCCTGAATTCAATATGTTCATTAACTACTTTAGCTTCAACCAGCATTTGATAATCGCCGCCAATAAATTTGAAGGCATTTTCAACCAATGGTAAAAATAATAACGGATATACCAATTGGCCGTTCAATTGCTTATCAAAATCAATCTTCAATTTCAGCTTATCAGTACTGCGTATCTTTTGCAATTCAATAAAACTCTGCAGGTATTCTATTTCCTGCATCACAGGCACTTGTTGCTGCTGGTCGTACAGTTGGTAACGCAATAATTCCGAGAATTTCTCAATACTTTTTTTAGCACCGTCTTTATCCTCATCCATCTGGAAATAAATAGTATTTAATGCGTTGAAAAGAAAATGCGGGTGATATTGCGCCTTCAAAAATTTCAACTCCGTTTCCAAATGTTCATTGGTCACCTTTTCTAACTGCACTTTGTTATCCACATAGGCCCTTAACCACGAACTGCTGCGCGCAATACCATAGTAAACAATAGCATATAAGGTTGGTATTATGTTAATGTCGGCTACATCCGCCCATGGAATCCAACTTTGCTTTAAAGCTGCATCCATTGGAACAAACACCACGTTCACCAGTACAAGGTTGGCACCCACTAAAATAACCAATTCCCTCACTACTCCCTGGTAGCATAACTGCACCGGCCAGCGCCTGTCATAAAACCTGAAAAGCCATTCAAAAAGATAGATCCCCGCATAGCCCACCAATACAGAACAGCTCATTTCAACGATATTTACATACAGATCCCTTTCCCAAAAATGCTCGTTAACATCAGTATCATGCAGCAGCCTGATGGTAAAATATACGATTAGGCCATACAAAGCAGGGAAGATATATTTTTTGAAAAATTTCATATCGTTAAATTACATATTTCATGCAGAAAGCGCCGCCACATGTTTTATTTCTTCCGCTTCTACTTCCATTACTGGTTTAGGTTTATCCTTGGGCTTCATGCCGAACAAAAAACGGGTTAAAGCATATGGCCGCACCAGTAAATGATAGATAAGCACAGTAACAAAAAATGTTATGCCAACAGTGTAAATATATTTTGACAAGATACTTTCATTTTGTGTCTGCACGATATAATAAACCACTAAAACAATTACCGTTTGGTGTAAAATGTAGAACGGATACACCGCCTGGTTTAGATAGTTTAGTACCTTATGTGTACGGTTAAGATAATGCTTACCATAGCCAACCAGCGCCAATACCCATCCCCAGGCAATTATTGGCCGTAAGGCGATAAAAATATAGCTAAACACGCTGCTGTGAAATGGCCATTGTGCTCTCCATGGCTCGATACTGTTCCACCTTAAACACTCCCAAAGCATCAGGCTCAAAAAGCCAATGGTAAGTGCAAACCGACGGTTGCGTTCAAGGCTATCCATTAATTTTGGTTGCAGTATGCATACAAAACCTGCCAGGAGGAAGAACAACCAGTAAACAAAGTAACAACCATCATGGGCAAGGTCATTTGTTTCAGGTAATTTCTCGCTCAGCAATGCAAACCATATAATACCCGGCACCATCAGTAAGTAAACCCATTTACCCTTAGCTAATACAGCCAGCTTTATTTTGAAAGCGTCACTTTTGGGGGATATGAGCCAGGCAAATAATGGTGCAAATATTAAATCGTAAATAAACAGGTATGCAATAAACCAAAGATGATGCCAGCTAAAACTGCCTTTTGGATAGGGAACAAAATTGAACACACTTGGATACCATTCCCAAAAACCACCTTTGTATCCATGCGCAAGTCGTTCCATATAAATTTGTGGCGGAACTACGATAAACATGCCTACCAATAGCGGTATAAAAAGCCTGCGGAAACGTAAACCTATGAAGTTTAAAGTAGATCGCCGCTGCATCATGTAATAACTCACGGTACCAGAAATAAAAAAGAGCAGCGGCATGCGAAAAAGGTGCAAAAAGTGGTTTGATTCCATCATTAAATTGCTTGTTTCTGCATTTTTAATATGCCAATTATCTTCGGCAACATACGGCATAGCCGAATGAAAAATTAATACACCCAGAATAGATAATATCCTTAACCAATCCAGGTAAGTTTGTCGTTGTGTGGTTTCCATGCTTTTCCTTTTTTGATATAAAGAAACCATCATCAAACAGGTTCTGGAAACATTTTTGACCAATGGTCGCATTTTAGTGACCATTGGATATATCTGGCGGTATTAGGGATAATTGCCTATTTTTAGATAAAATATTTCCTCTGATTTATTTACAATTAAAATAGCGTAACTCAAAATATGTCCGGATACTCTTTGCATTTTTTGGCTGTAGTAGCTGGGTTTACAATAGCGTTAAGCTTTTTGTCTGTTTATCCTTGTAACATTTTTTTAATTTAAATAGTCCAAAACGCGTATGAAGCTTAAAAATTTACCCTGGATACCATTTGCTTTTTTTGCTATAGCAATCGGCTTATATCCGCTTGCCTACTATCTTGTGGATATGCATGGCAAAGGCCTATGGGCAAGCAAAACAAAGGAATTGATAGATAATGTTGTATGGCATACTGCATTTTATATCCATATTACCTTCGGGGGCATTGCCTTGCTAACCGGATGGACACAGTTTAGCCTAAAGTTGCGCAACCGTTATTTAAGTACTCATCGGCTGGTAGGTAAAGTTTATGTTGGCTCTGTGATGCTGAGCAGTTTGGCAGGCTTATACATAGCTCTTTTTGCTTCAGGTGGAATTATAAGCACATTAGGTTTTGGCATTCTTGCACTGCTTTGGTTTTTCACCATATTAAAGGCGTATACCACAATTCTTAAAAAAGATATTAAGCAACACGAAAACTGGATGATCCGTAATTATGCCCTTGCTTTTGCAGCAGTTACCTTAAGGTTGTACCTGCCATTTTCACAGGCTGTTGTACACATGGATTTTATTACAGCATACCGTGTTATATCCTGGCTTTGCTGGGTGCCAAACCTTGTCATTGCCGAGATCATTATCAATAAAAGAGCGCGGATACCCGCTTATGTATTGCCTGTTAAAGTACAGGCATAGTGTAGCCTGCGTCATATACAATTTAAAGTCTATTCTTTTTCTTTCAAGTGCAAATACTTAAACCGTTGGAACTTGAATAGACCAAGATTAAAATTTATATGTTAACCCTGCTCCAAATATCTGTTTCACTTGCAGCAATGAATGATATTCTGTAATTCCATTGTTTTGTACAGGTACCTTTGTATTAGGGTCTGATACCAGTTCTACACCGGCATTTACTGTTACAAATTTATTTACCTTCATAAAAAGGTTGGCAGTGTAATCAGCATAAATATTACCCGGTGTTTTTAAATAATTGGAGTATAGTTTCAGAATATTTTCAAGTGCCACATTAGGGACAACATTAAACTTGAAATAGCCATCCAGCGAAGCGCCAAATTCAAACAGGCTCTTATTGCCGGGTGTTACACCAAACGAACCCGCGTTTGAAAAAGAATCATTTTGCACCATTGTAATACGTGCAGCCAGCGGCGAAATGTTTACCCTCAAATTATCCGATTTTTTATAAGCAAACCCCGGCCCAAAAGTAAGATAAGCAGGTGCGAAAGGCGCTGATATTAAAGTCCTTTGATCCCCGGTACCAGTATAGTTGTATCCATTAGTAAACTGTGTTTGGAAGTTGGCGTAAAACGTGTACAACCAATATTGGGCAGCTTTATATCCCAATAAGCTGTTTAAAATTATCCTGTCGTCGTTTTTGCGCCAACCAATGCCATTTTCTTTGCTTAGGCCGTAACCAATAATTACTTTATTATCCCAACTCCATTTGTCTTTCTTGTAGTCAAAATCATAATCAAAAACCACATTAGCGGCAAATGCATTACCACCACCTGCCGCCCAATGCGAAAATGAACTTTGGTTGATTAAAAATGTATTTTGGCCATGTATAGTCCAAATACGTGTAGTATCTGGCGGTGCAGCAGGAGGCGCTTGTGCATAACCTGCGAGGCTCACGCATAAAAGCGTTAAAAAAAGCAGTGTGTTTTTCATTTTCAGATGATTTAAAAGGATGATGATTTAATTAATCATGAAATTACAAATTCATCTTAACTGAACAAAATATATCGTATTCTCACCCTCGCTACTAAAGCTGTTTGGATAATAATTTTTCTTACAATAATGTAATATTTTCGTTACAAGATACTTTTATTGAGTTATATTGTTGTTTAACGTTAAATTAGATAAGTTTAAATTAATTAATGTAGATAGCTGGGCGCGAGGTCTGGCTTTTCTTGTTTTAGGCATTTATTAAAACTCCAATAAACAGCCTCCATTTTTCATTAATATCCACTTCCTAAGCTTACTCCCTACCATCACAATAGTATTAGAATTTCATAATAATAGCCCAATAAAAAACCCCGCTCTATTTGAACGGGGTTAAATATTTAGCAGTTTAAATTCTATTAAAAATGGAATGTCAATTTGGTAAATATTCTCATACCATTGAAGCCCATTTGTACCGCCTCAAAAGGTCCGCCCGATTCGCTATCACCAAAAGAGCTTGAACTATTAGGGTTAACAGAGCCTTTGATAACGTTGGTGTCAGGGTGTACATTAAACAGGTTGTCTACACCAATTGTCCACGATATAGCTTTGTTAATTTTTAAAGATGCATAAATATCTGTAGTGACCTTAGGTGTAAAATCAAATATTTCAGGTATTTTTTGCCCCGTAGCATCCAAAGTTACATAAGGAAAGAATGGATCAGGAGCATTGGCAGGTGCACTGGTTTCACCAAAACCTAATTCTTTTACATCACCAAAATAAGTAAGGCGTGTACCAAAGGAAACTTTGTCGAAACCATACTCAAGGTTAAGGGTAAATTTCGCTTTTGGAGCACTTGCTTTCAGGAAATATTGTTCCCTGTCTGAAAAGAAAGTGGCACTATCTGAAGGAGAACCCTTAAAAGTAGACGGGATATTGATCTTATCAATAGTTAAATTTTGTATGTTGCCTGCCAGCAAAGCTGCGAAGTGATTTTTACCCCATCGTTTTTTGTAATCAATTACAACATCAATGCCCTTATTGGTAGTATTAACAGCGTTTGCAAAAAACTGGGCATCACCTATTCCCTGGCTGTTTAATATATTATTTAAAGGAGCACCCAATGTTGGATCGCCCGCAGCATACAAACCAGAAATAACAATCCTGTTTTTTATTATTATATCATATCCATCTACCGTTACAGAAAGGCCAGTTAGGGGTTGCCATGCAAATCCAAGGCTATAGTTTACAGAAGTTTCCTGGGTTAATTTAGGTATGTTCGCAGCTTTTGCCACATCTGAGTAGTTAGGTACAAGCTTTGTATATACAAGGGTACCGCCAATTACCGTAGTATTTGTATTGCTGAAATTGAGCTGTTGCAGTGTAGGTGCACGGAAACCGGTACTTACCGACCCGCGCAGATTAAAATTGTCGGTCAATTTATAGCGTGTTGCAAATTTTTCAGTTGCAACAAATCCAAAGTCAGAATAATTCTCGAAACGTTCAGCTAAATCTATTAACCATTCTTTAGTAACATCAAAACCAAGTTCCGCATAAGCACCTTCGGTGGTCCGGTGTACTGTTGAGGCATCACCTTGCTGAGTAGAGGTAGTTGGCTGATAACCCGGATAGCCTTCAGATCCTGCTGCTTTTGAAACGAGTGAATCCTGTCCTTTTGATCCTATAACCGGAATTGTAGCACCACCGTTGTTATAAGAATTAGGTTCGCCTGCATAAAGACTGTACCGCTCATACCTGAATTCAGCACCGAAAGATAACTGCAACCCCTGGCCAACATTACTAAAATGCTTGGTGATATCAGCATTTGCAGTATTCTGTAAAAAGTTAAAACCACCATCATCAAATCTGGTTTGGATTGGCTGCCCTGCCACATAAGGTGTTGAAGCATTAAAAGTATTATCACCCCAATAATGGAAATCATTCCTTCCCGTATTATTGCTGATATCCCAATCCCAATCACTCTCTGTTGTGCCTCTAAAACCAAAAGCAGCTGACACATCCTTTATGTAAACATCTTCCTGAGGATCATAATATACATTATTAGGATCAAAAGGAGCGCCGGCTGGAGCGTCCACCTTCATGATACTCGGTACAAAAATAAGTGCACCGGTAGTTGGATCTGTCGGAAATTTTGTTGGATTTTGACGTAACCCATTATTATAATTCCAGCTCCTGGTATAGGCGTATACATTAGAATGTTTATAATTATATCCACCAAAAGAATAGAAAGTAGTTTTTGTACCACTTAAAGGGATTTCCATGTTGTACATACCACCGCCTGATACAACGGAGCCATCTCCAAATGCTCTCCGCTCACGAGCTACTGGCTGAGCCTCAAGGGTATTTGAGTTAGATTGCCAATTGGTATCCCGTATTGCCCTAAATGTTTTACCCTGGTTTTCGTAATTAGCCCCAACATTAATAAAGCCGCCATTTTTTCCTATTGCCAATCCATAGTCTGCACCAAGGGTAAAAGTTTGTCCATCAAATTTTTTGCCTGTATAATAACCTGCCGGGTCAACATTGTTCAATGTATTATATTTTTGATCGTTATAACCACTAAATCCGCCAGTAACGTTAAGGTGGTTAATATCCTTTCTCAAAATGATATTAATAACACCTGCGATAGCATCAGAGCCGTACTGCGCCGAAGCGCCATCTCGCAATATTTCTACACGATCAATAGCAGCTTCAGGTATTGCATTTAAATCCGTACCGCTGTTACCGCGGCCACGGGTACCAACTTCATTTACAAAGGCAGACAGGTGACGGCGTTTTCCATTGATAAGTACCAGTGTTTGGTCAAAACCCAAACCACGTAAGCTGGCAAAGTCAATAGCATCTGATCCATCGCCACCACTTTGTTTGTTATAGTTGAAAGAAGGCACGGCCTGGTTCAGCTGGCTCATCAGGTCGGGTTTAGCAGTATTTTCACTGACCTGGTTTAATCTGATTACATCCACAGGGACCGGCGACTCAATTTTAGTACGGCCGCCGCCGCGACTACCTACAACAATTACCTCACTTAAAGCTGCTGACGAAACAGCCAGTTCAACATCCAATACCTTAGTTTCACCGTCAGCAAGTTGAACACTTAAGGTTTTCTTTTCAAGCCCGATTGCGGAAAAAGTGATCTGATAAGTGCCTGCTTTTAATGCAAGGTTGTATTTACCATCACTGCCGGTGGATACACCTACGCCCGATGGCATGGCTAATACAGTACATCCAAATGTGGGCTGACCTGCGCTTGTTACTGTTCCGGTAAGTTTTTGCGCAAAAACCGGGGCGAAAAACAAAAAAGACACCCCTAGTAAGACTAAATGTATACGTAACCTCATAGTTTTTTAATTTAGTGAATGATTTATGTTAATTATATATTAAAATTAAGTTTAATATATTACATATTTCATAACTTTTAAAAAAAAATGCAATTTTTAATGCAAAAAATTCAAATAAAAATGGCAAATCCACCCATTTTGATAATAAAAAGCTATTTAAAGAGCGATCAATTAGTATATTATTTAATAATTTCAATCGAATCTCTACCTTATCGATATTTTTGAATGAAAAATAAAAATTAAATCCCCAAAAAACACTTAACTCGCATTAAAAAGCAAAAAGCCATCCGGAATATCTGAATGGCTTTTTTTAACGATCTGAATCTTCGTCGCTGGTTCTTACTTTGCTATAAGGTCAATATGGTACGCCTGTATCAATGCCGGGTTCTCTGGAGTAAGCGTAAAACTCACTTTTACATTGGCCTGTTCACCATGCACAATAAAATATCCCCTTAACT
>JAQBOK010000302.1 GCA_028288085.1 Mucilaginibacter sp. | reverse complement strand
CATCTCGCTTAATAATACCAATATGATATTAGCCGGTTCAATACCCGCAGCAATGCTGGCTATCATTTTTGATTTACTGCTGTCGCGATTACAACGCTTTAATTTCAAAAAAATAAAGACCGCCACCGCATTACTGCCGGTGCTGCTGGTTTTATTGGCATCCCTTTACTTTATACCTTCTGCTTATGGCGGAAAATTAACTGCCGGTTTTACGCCAGAATTTATGGGCCGGCAGGATGGTAACCTGGGGCTTCAAAACAAGTATGGCCTGAAGATACACACCATTGTGATCAGTGATGCAGTGATGTATAAAGCTGCCTATGAAAATCAACTGGATGTGATTAGCGGCTACTCAACCGATGGTCGTTTAAAAGCTTATAACCTGGTGGTTTTAAATGACGACAAAGCTATTTTCCCGCCTTATTATGCCGCGCCCATTGTTAGGGATGACGCTTTAAAAAAATTCCCGGCATTAGAAAAAACATTGAACTTATTGTCGGGCAAGATCAATGATTCTGCAATGACAGAGCTGAACTACAAGACAGATTATCTGCACCAAAGCCCCGAAAAAGTAGCCGAAGATTTTTTACGTTCAAAAGATTTGCTAAAACCCGCCCGCAATGGCAATGCCGGTATTGTACGCATTGGTTCAAAAATATTTGGGGAGCAATATATTTTGGCAAGCATTTATACTATGCTGATAAAAGGTTATACTGATTATGACGTAGCCACTAAAACCGGCCTGGGTGGTACTAAGATCTGTTTTGATGCTTTGACCAACAACCAGATTGACTTGTATCCCGAATATACAGGCACGGGGCTGCTGGCTATCTTGCAACCATCATCAAAAATAGTTGATTCCCTTTCTACAGATAGAAATAAAACATACAATTATGTGCAGCGGGAATTTAAAGCTAAATTCAATATAGAATGGCTAAAACCCATCGGCTTTAATAATGCGTATGCTTTAATGATGCGCGAGAAACAGGCAAAAAAACTAAATATTAAAACAATTTCGGACCTAAAACGATATTTGGAAAGCAAGTAATTTAATGGACTTATCAGATTGTTATAAAAAAGTAAGGAAACGAACAGAATTCATTTGCAGTCCGCTGCAAACGGAAGATTACGTAGTGCAACCTATCGCCGATGTTAGTCCGCCCAAATGGCACCTAGGACACACCTCCTGGTTTTTCGAAACCTTTATCCTGAAACCTTATTTTATGGGTTACCAGGAATTTGACCCCCAATACAACTTTGTATTCAACAGCTATTATGAAACCGTTGGTAATAGGGTGATCCGTACCGATAGGGGCAATTTAAGTCGGCCAACCGTTGCAGATATTTATCGCTACCGCGAATATGTTGACGAGGCCATGGATAAATACCTTTGCCAGGAGCCACCGGCTGATGTTAAAGAATTACTGATACTGGGTTTTAATCACGAAGAGCAGCACCAGGAACTTTTATATACCGATATCAAATATATTTTAGGCCATAACCCTTTGTTCCCGGCCTATTCTCATAACTATATACCGCAAAAGGGTGATGAAAATAAGGATGAGGAATTTATAAAGATCAATGAAGGAATTTATGAAATTGGTTTTAACGGCGGAGGTTTTTGTTTTGACAATGAACTTAACCGGCATAAAGTTTACCTGAATGCTTTTGAAATAAGCCCGGTTTTGGTGAAAAACCAGGAATATTTAGAGTTTATTAACGATGGTGGTTACCAGGACTTTCGTCACTGGCATGCCGAGGGGTGGGACTGGGTGAATAAGAACAAGATGATATCGCCTTTATACTGGCACAATATCGACGGAGAATGGCATAATTACACCTATAATGGTTTACAGCCAATCAACCTAAAAGATACTCTAACTCATATCAGCTATTTTGAAGCATCGGCTTATGCTGCCTGGAAAGGCTTACGATTGCCCACAGAATTTGAATGGGAGGCAGCAGCCAATAAATTTAACTGGGGTATGCGCTGGGAATGGACGGAAAGCGCCTACCTGCCCTATCCGGGGTTTATAAAAGCGCCGGGGGCTATTGGCGAATATAATGGCAAATTTATGGTGAACCAACAAGTTTTAAGGGGTGCGTCTGAGGTTACTTCGCCGGGGCATAGCCGTATCACTTATCGCAATTTTTTTCAAACACATTTACAATGGCAATATACTGGCATAAGACTTGCTAAGTAAATTATTCAACCTTATAAAACATGGCTACAATTTTAGTACAAACAGAATTAAATGAACCAGCGTGTCTTAAAACAGACCAATTTTATAATGATGTTATAGCTGGTTTAAGGGCTGAACCTAAGCGGTTAAATTCAAAATACTTTTATGATGCTAATGGCGATAAACTTTTTCAGGAGTTAATGGCCTGTTCAGAATATTATCCAACCAAATGCGAGCTGGAGATATTTTCGGAAAAAACTGCCGAGGTATGTAAAGCCATTATGGCTGATGGAGATGATTTTGACCTGATCGAGTTGGGCGCAGGAGATGCCATGAAATCCACCTACCTCCTCAAATATCTTTTGGAGCAAAAGGCTGATTTCACTTATCTGCCTATCGATATATCCGATAATGTAATATCCTACCTGAATGTTACCCTGCCGGTTACTTTGCCCGGTCTGAATATAAAGGGTTTGAATGGGGATTATTTTGATATGCTGAAACAAGCGGCATCCCTTTCTGGTAAACGTAAGGTAGTATTATTTTTAGGTTCCAATATAGGCAATATGCCTATGGACAAGGCCGTCGATTTTTGCGGGGAGTTACGCAGTAATTTATCGCAAGGTGATATGGTACTGATAGGGATGGACTTAAAAAAGAACCCTAAAACAGTATTGGCTGCCTACAATGACAAAGGGGGAATAACAAAAAGATTTAACCTCAACCTGCTTGAAAGAATAAACCGCGAATTGAATGCCGACTTTAACATCGCTAAGTTTGATCATTATCCTACTTATGATCCCGAAACAGGAGCTTGTAAAAGCTATTTGATAAGCGTTGAAGATCAGGAAGTGAGTATTAATGGAAAAGAAAAAGTACTTTTCCTGAAAGACGAATACATATATATGGAGATATCACAAAAATTCTCAGTTTTACAAACAGAGGAAATGGCCACAAATAGCGGTTTCAAACCAATCGACAACTTTTTTGATACTAAAAAATGGTTTGTTGATTCTGTTTGGATAGCAGAATAAGTTCCAGCTAAACCCTCCCCGGAAGGGAGGGTTTAAGAAAATTAAAGGTCTCATCAACCGGGAGGGATTTAGAGAGGTTTATAACACCCTCGGGTTCAATTCCGAATCGATCAGTTCACCTACCGGTTTTCCCATTAACCATTTTTCAAGATCGTTCTTCTGCCATTGATTTTTGGGTGGAGAAACATGAGCTCCATCGGCGAGGTAAATAATGGTCATCACTTGCCGCATCTTATCGGAATTATTGCCAGGGGCATTGTGAATGGTAAAGCCCCTATGGAATGTAGCGTCACCTGCGTTCATTGTTTTTGCACGGCTTATTGGGAAATTGTTGTTCTTCACATAATCATCAAATGCCGTTTCAGATTCGTCGGATATCTCAAAATCAAAGATCGATCCTTTTGTAAAAGATCCTGAAGCAAAAGTAAGCATACCCATATCTACGTCAATATCAACCAAAGGCATCCACATAGTAATGGTATTATTGGTGTCTATTGGCCAATAATATTGATCCTGATGCCATGGTGTAGGGCCGCCGCCCGGCTCTTTAAATAATGCCTGGTCATGATATATACGTACATTTTCAACGCCCATCAAATCGGCAGCAATTTTTGCCAACCTTTTTGATAATACAAATTTCTTAACAGCATCGTCGCTTCGCCAAAGGTTCATTATCTGTAAAAAGGCTTTACCATAAGTATCCCTATCCTCCATTTTTCGCTTTTCGGTATTGTACCGGTCAGCAGCATCTACAATGGCTGGTCTGTAGGCAGCTATCTCTTCGGCCGAGAGTATATTTTTGACTAAGGTGTGCCCTTTTTGCAGAAACTCATTTACGTTTTCATCCGAAATTGTTTTAAAATCAGTCAACCCGGGTAATTCCGAAAACTGTTTAGTCATATTTTTTAAGTTTATACTCAAAAGTAAGTCGGCGTGTCCACGAAAAAAAATGAAGAAAATGGTTTAATTATGGATTATTTTATCCTTATATTGCATTTACATTTTTCTATTTGTTAAAATAAGCTATGATTAAGGCTTCTTACGAAGTGCTTCAACCTACAAGCGGGCATTCCTTTCTGTTCAGGAAATTTGATAAGCTGGCATTTAACGCGCCTTATCATTTTCATGAGGAGTTTGAATTGACGTATATTTTACGTGGCAGTGGTAAGCGTTATGTAGGCAGTCACATGGAAGATTTTACCGCCGGCGATCTCTTGTTGCTTGGCTCCAATCTGCCGCATTGCTGGAAATTGGATCCGGATAATACGAACGATGCCGATGCCAGTGCAATTGTAATCCAATTTAGCTGTAACTTTTTGGGCGATGATTTTTTTAATAAAGCCGAATTGCAAGGCATTAAAAAACTCTTTCAAAAAAGTGCCAGCGGCATAAGTTTTCATTCGGGTACAAAGAATGCGGTAAACCAAAGTATGAAGCAACTGTCGGAAGAGAAAGGTAATTTTAAGCTATTAATTGGCTTTCTCGAAATTTTGCAACGCTTGGCTGTTTCAACTGAATATACCCTTTTAGATCAGCAAAGAATAGTTGCTGAGCAGTCAAGCGCCGAACAGGAACGCATAAATCCGGTGTTTGCCTACCTGGTAGAGAATTTCAGAAGTCATGTTTCTCTTGACAAAGCTTCGGGAATAGCTAATATGACCCCTAATGCCTTTTGCAAATATTTTAAAAAAATTACCCGCAAAACTTTTATGGAAACCGTAATTGGATATCGCCTCAATTATGCTACCCAACAATTAGTGCAAACAGATAAACCCATCTCAGAAATTTCTTTTGACAGCGGTTTTGGTGATGTATCACATTTTTATAAAATGTTTAAACATAAAATGCATCAAAGTCCTCTTAATTATCGCAAAAATTTTATGCGTAGTTTGGATGAAGATAAGATACTTATTGCCTGATCAGTTCTCTATATTTAAACTAATCAAGAAGATATTTTATAAAGAACTACTTTTATTACCGGTGCTGCGAACCTGCTTTTAAGCTTTTTGCTATGGGGTTAGGGTATTGGAAATTTACGGAGAAACACGCCTGAAATACAAAAAGTTTCGTCGGCCGGTATTGCTGTTACCTGTAATAGCAATACCGGCCGACGAAATGAACCAGATCTTATCTGGAAATATTTATTACCTGCTACACATTATTGGAAATTAGCGGATGATAAGCAGTCGGAAAACTTGCTGTAACAACGCTTATCAATATGTGTTTTTAGTTATTAATTTCCGGGCGCATCATCAGGTGTGCCTACAATTTTATAAACCTTGTTGTTATTTGAATCTCGGGCATCCTGGTAGTAATAACCATCTTGTGATACATAATATTTTTCACCATTAAGACTTATCTTCCTGCAATCAGCAGGTAAAGTTTCAACTATATCCCCCACTTGAGGTGCCTGTTGCGCTTCGGTAGCAGTGCTGGTATTTAACTCGCCATCTTTACCTGCTATCTGATAGGTTACACTGCCATCGTCTTTGGTTATCGGCTCATAATAAACCCCGTTTAGTTCATAATACTGCTGACCATTAATTACGATAGATTGTGCTTTTTCTGGTAAAGTAGTTATTTCGGCGCCAACCGGAGGTTCAACAACTGTATATTCGCTATTTTCATATTGATAATATAAGCCATCACTGTAAAAATATTGGTAATCACCATAATAGAAAGGATAGTAGCCATAAGGCAAAAACCCAATACTAAATCCTAATCTTGGCCCATAATAAGTGTTATAGTAGCCATGGTAGTAATGGTAATAACCATTGTTTCTCCAATAAGAAGCGCCAAATCCACGACCGCCAACACCAACTGATGCACGACCGCCAGCGCCCACATAGCCACGGGTACCAACATAACTACGAGCGTTTGAATTTACATAGCTACGGCCGCTATAAGTAGTAGATACACCAGGACTGACATTGCCAGGCCTTGCTCCGCGGTTGCCATTATTAAGGTAAGTTGGCCTTATGCCCTGGCTGTTAATACGTGGTGGGGCTACGGAAACGCGTGGGTTGTTTACTCCCGACCTTGAACCGCCATTATTGTACGACGGCCTTGCGCCACCATTGTTGTATGATGGCCTTGCGCCACCATTGCCTACAGATGCCCTTGAACTACCACCGCCGGATGGAGCAGCAGGCCTGGCACCACCACCGGATGAACCGCCGCCGGATGGTTTTGAACCACCACCACCTCCGCCACCGCTTCCCCCATCTCTGTGCTGGGCATCAGCATTGATAGCTAAACACAGGCATAAAAGCCCATTAAAAGCGATAGTAAGTAGATATTTATATGATCTTTTCATGATAATAAGTATTAAAATTTCAGCATCGGTAACAATTGGTATGCTGATCCAATTCTTTGACTAATAATTGTGTAAATGGTTTAATGTTGAATTAATAATTTATCAAAAAGCAGACCAATATTTTTTAATGAGCATCAGTTGGATATTTAGCAGGCTTTTTAACAGATCATGACGGATTAAACCGTTTGTAAACGTAAATGTAATAAACTAATTATCATACTACATAATTATGGGTAGCAAGAGGACGCCGATTTTTAAAAATACAGACGAAAACGGCCGGTTTAACAAACCAAATTACGCTTAATTGAACTTACAGGCCTTCTGCAATAAATAAAAATGGATGCTCAAACTGGAGGCTAAAAAAGCCATCGTGGGTGGTTCTGAAATTATGGTTACCTAAAGGTTCCAAACCACTCAAATGGAGGTCATGTGGATGTGTTAACACTTCAACCATTTCGCCGGCCGGCTTCCATTTACTAAACCCTGAATTAACCGCGTAGATTTTTTGGTTACCATGAAATATCACCAGGTTGATCTTATCGGTATAAAACAAATAATCTTTTAGCTGCAGGTCATCTGCTATAATATTAACAGCGGGATAGCCATGTGTGATCAGATATTTTAAGGCAGCCTCTGCAAGTGAATCATTTCCGGCAGGCATTTGCTTTATATCTGATTGTAGTGAGCTGTGGGTGTCATTTGAGATAACCCAGTCTATTTTAATACCCTGGTTATTAAGTAATTCAGCAGTTTGCCTGGTGGCAATAACCGTAGGGCTCCATTCCAGCAATTGTCCCAACAACTCAAAAGGGAAACTGTCTAATCCCAACACCAATAATGCAGGTTCCTGTTTTTCGCGTACAATGTGGTGTGAGGACATGGGTATTAGGGGATTTTTATTATTAACTTAAAAATAAGCAAATTGTTTAGTAAAGCCCTGGATGTTATATCATTAATATATCTTTTGATAAAATTCTTTTAATGTTCTTCCCGGATCAACGGCCAGGTTAACAGCTCCGGATACCGCAATGCCGTAAATGCCTGTTTCCAATAAATGATCAACATCTGCTAATTGTATTCCACCAACGGCAATAACAGGTATTTCAACCGGGTGCTTTTGTAAAATGCGATAGCCTTCAAATCCAAGTAAAGGTTTATTATTGGGTTTGGTATCGGTATGTGCAAAAGGGCCGTAACCGCAATAGTCAACAACGCCGGTGTTTTGCACTTTCAACAACGCTTCGATATTGGTAGCTGATGCGCCTAATGTTTTTTCGTCGCTAATATGTTCGTGGATAGCTCTGA
>JAQBOK010000292.1 GCA_028288085.1 Mucilaginibacter sp. | reverse complement strand
TGAGCATGCTGCTCATGCATGGCCTGTTCCTCTTCAGGACGTGGCCTCGCGGTAACACCACCCTGGCCATTGTAACTCATGCGGTTATTATTCGAGTTATTAATTACTGTGCGGTCTACATAGGTATTATGAACTACCGTGGTATTAACATTTACCACAGCAGTATTGTAACGAAAATGCTCGCCTTGCCATCCTCCGCCTGCAAAACCTTCTCCGTAGTAACCACCACCGTAGTTTATTCCGCCGTAAAATCCAACATGCTGGCCCCAGTAACCCTGGTGAAACTCGTAAGCCCCACCCTCAAATCCCCAGTAACAGGGCGTCCATAAGAACCCAACTGTTGGCGGTGCTACCCAAACACCAGGTACCCAATAATAATCAGCAGCATCCTGATCATATGCCCAATAACCGGGCTGCCATAAATACCCATCCTCAGGACATGGCGGCTGGTCGTATTCAGGTATTGGAGGTGGTGCGACGTTAGCTGAAATGCTTATGCCAACACTCACCTGCGCATATATTTTAGGAACAACTAATAACAAAGCCGCTATAAAGAAGCATATTTTTAATAGATTTTTCATGATGGGTAAAATTTATATTACTACAAATAATACCCGAATAGGTTTCGAAGATAAACCGGGCTGGATACCTCCCTAACATTAAAAAAATTGGTAAATCTACAGGGGTTAAATTAATGAAAAAGCCCCGCCTGGAATACCAGGCAGGACTTATAACTCAAACCGGTAGCTCAAATTAGCTCCTCCTGTTAAACAAAAACGACGCATAATAAAGCAGTGTGGCCAATGCGCTTAGCGCAGCTACTACATAGGTCATGGCAGCCCACCAAAGGGCATCTTTCGCCTGTTCGTGCTCTTCGCGGGTTTGCATTACTGTGTAGTTGTTGTTTAACCAGGCCAACGCCCTGTTGCTGGCATCAAACTCGACCGGCAAAGTAATAAAGCTGAATAGCGTTACCAAAGCCAGCGCACCCACACCAATAGCCAATACAAACGGGTTATGCGTAAAGAAAAGCAGCATTACGCCAATGAACAGCGTCCATTGGGTTAAAGTGGAAGCCACATTAATAACCGGAACCAATAATGAACGCAGACTTAACCAGGTATAAGCTTTGGCATGCTGAACAGCGTGACCGCATTCGTGGGCTGCAACTGCGGCAGCAGCAACGCTACGGCTGTTATAAACATCCGGACTCAGGTTAACAGTTTTAGTTTCTGGGTTATAATGATCGGTTAATTGTCCGTCAACCGAAACCACTTGCACATCATAAATATTGTTATCACGCAGCATCTGTTCGGCTACTTCTTTGCCCGAAAGGCCGGAAAGCAACCCGATCTCTGCATATTGCTTGAATTTGCTCTTAAACCGCCATTGTACAATAAAGCTGACAATCGCTATAATGATCATCAGGAACCACGCGGAGTTGTAGCCTATAATAAATGATAAATGACTCATAGTAATATTATTTAAAATAGTTATTTCAAAAAGTATTCCAATGAATTTTTACTTTTGAATTTACACATGAGTTTAGAACATACATTTTCATACTGGGAGCGAACCACCTTTATAGATGATGCCGATGTGATTATTATTGGCAGCGGCATAGTGGGCCTAAGTGCGGCACTACAATTAAAACAACAGCAACCAAATTTAAAGGTCACGGTGCTGGAACGGGGCTTTTTGCCCAGCGGCGCCAGCACCAAAAATGCAGGTTTTGCTTGTTTCGGTACGCTTTCTGAACAAATGGCCTACCTGGAAAGATCATCAGAAGAGGAGGTTTTGCGCCTGGTTGATTACAAGTGGCGTGGACTGCAACGGCTGCGCCAAAACTTAGGTGACAGTAATATAGATTATTATCAATTTGGCGGGTATGAATTGTTTATGCATAACGAAGATGCGAAGGCAGAACAGTGTCTGGACCAATTAACGTATTTTAACAATTTACTGAAACAGGTTATTGGAAACGCTGACATTTATGCAGTTGCTGATGCCAAAATAGCTGATTTTGGTTTCGATAGAATAAGCCGGATGATCTATAACCCTTATGAGGGGCAAATACACACCGGTAAAATGATGAGGGCGCTATTGAACAGGGTTTACAATGCAGGCGTTTTAATTTTGAATGGCTGCTGTGTGAATGCCATCAATAATGAAGCAGGGCATGTACGGCTAAATACTTCACATGGCGACTTTAGGGCAAGCAAAGTGATATTGGCTACTAATGCATTTGCGGCACAACTGTATCCAAGTTTGGACGTAATACCTGGCAGGGGACAAGTGCTGATAACCAAGCCAATCCCCGGCTTGAAGTTAAAAGGTACTTATCATTTTAATGAGGGATACTACTATTTCAGAAATATTGATAACCGCGTGCTTTTTGGCGGTGGCCGCAATATTGATTTCAAGCAGGAGCAAACCTGGGACTTTGGCCATACCGAAAGCGTAAAAAGTCAACTGGTCGCTTACTTAAACGAGATCATACTCCCCGGGCAAAATGCAGAGGTTGATTACTGGTGGAGCGGAATCATGGGTTTTGGAGAAGAGATAAGCCCGATAGTAAAAGAAATACAGCCCAACGTATTCTGTGCGGTGAGGTGCAATGGCATGGGTGTGGCAATGGGTAGTTTGGTGGGCGAAGAGGTTGCAAAAATGGCATTAACTCATTAAGCGTGTTCACGTTTTTTTCGTGAACACCGTGAACAAACATGAACACGTGATTATCAGTACTATACGGAAGTGTCCTTTGTCATTTTGGGTTAATAACACTAAAATGAATCCGGGACCATTTAATTCAAAATAACTCCACCAATCTTTCCAAAGCCATCCCCCGCGACCCTTTTATCAACACAGTGGCATTTTGTATAGGTTTTGTCTTTAAACCCGCGATAGCTTCTTCAACGGTAAGGTAGAATTTGTCCATGGTCGATGGCCGATGATCGATGGACTTTTCAGCAATATAAAAATCCGTTCCAATAAAAATCCGTTCATCAACAGGTGTATCCAATGCTTTTTTTATGACTGCCTCATGCTCCGCTGCTGATTCTTGCCCCATCTCGAACATATCGCCCAAAACTAAAACCTTGTGATCAGCTTTAATTTTACCCAAATTTTCAATGGCTACAAACATGCTGCTCGGGTTGGCATTGTAATAATCACAGATAAGTGTGTTGGTAGCGGTTGTTGTTATTTGCGAACGGTTGTTTTTGGGCTGATAACCGGCTATTCCTTCATTGATCTTTTCTGCACTCAGCTTAAAATAAACCCCGATACAAATGGCCGCCAGAATATTGTCTAAATTATAGGCTCCTGTTAATTGCGATTTAACATCATAACTTTCCCCGGTTTCATTGTTGGTCCATTGTAGTGTTAAATAGGGTGAATTATCTATTAACTGGCCAGAAACCAAGTTATCAAGGTCAATACTGCCATAAAAGACTATATTTTTCAATGATCTGGCATGTTGCATAGCCATCAGGTCGGCACTATCGCTATTAACAAACGTTATCCCATTGGATACATTCATATAGTCGTACAATTCGCCTTTTCCTTTTTTAACCCCCTCCACACCGCCGAAACCCTCTAAATGCGCTTTACCAACGTTAGTAATAAGCCCATGCGTGGGTTGCGAGATACTGCACAAAAGTTCAATCTCTTTCTGATGATTGGCCCCCATTTCTATAACCGCTGCCTCATGAGAAGTATTGATAGATAAAATGGTTAAAGGAACACCGATATGATTATTCAGGTTGCCCTGTGTGGCATAGGTATTAAAGTGCTGCGATAAAACGGAATTGATCAGCTCCTTTGTAGTGGTTTTGCCGTTAGTTCCTGTAAGGCCTATCACAGGTATATTCAATTGCCTGCGGTGATGCCTGGCCAGGTCCTGCAAAGCGGTCAAAACATCACTCACTAAAAGATATTGTTCGCCTAAATGATAAGCCGGGTTATCAATTACCGCGTAGGCTGCCCCCCCCGCAATAGCCTGTTCTGCAAAAGTATTCGCATCAAACTTATCACCCTTTAATGCAAAAAACAAACTGCCCGATGCTATTTTGCGCGTATCCGTGCTGATAACAGGGTGTTTTCGGTACAGTTCATAAAGTTGTTCTGTAGTAGTCATTTGACAATATTATATTATTGATGTCATTTCACACAATAGAGAGTTTTATAGTGCGCTGTCAGCGCTCTTTTTTATTCCTCTATATCTTTCAAAAGACATGGTATCAACTAATTTAACTTTGATATAAGCCTACGTTTGCCTCACCCCAACCCTCTCCAGAGAGAGGGGCTTAAAAAGGCACTAAAATTAGCCATCCTGCAATTCAAAGTCCTCTCAACGGGGGCTTAAAAAGCCACTAAAATTGCCACCCTGCAATTCAAAGTCTTCTCAACGGAGGCTTAAAAAGACACTAAAATTGCCACCCTGCAATTCAAAGTCCTCTCCTTTGGAGAGGATTTAGGTGAGGCTAACAAGCTTATATCGAACTCACTTTATTTATTATCCCTGTTCATCCATCCTATCACCGCTTTAATTTCACCGTAACTATAGGCATCGCCCAATACCTCTTTTAGTGGTGCCAGTCTTTCGTGGCCATAGCTTTCAACGGCGTCTTTTATAGCTGGTATCTTTTCTTCTTTTACAAACTCCAGCACATCAATCTCGCCGGTTTGAACAAAATAACTTAAATGCCCCTCAATTGTTGTAGCAGCCAGGCCCCGTTCAGCAGCAATATCCGTCATACTTTTACCCGAACGGTACAAAGTAAGTGTTTCAGTTCGGGTATCGCCACCTTTGCGTGTGGTGGTTTTTCTTTCCCCTTTAGTCTTTCGTTCGCGTTTTGGTGATTTTTGTTCAATACGTGATGATAAGCCGTTTTGGGCACAATGATTTTTAACAGGCACCAAAAATTCACGACCGTAACGCGCCAGTTTAACATCCCCGAAACCCGATATCAGCCGTAATTCGTCTAATGATTGCGGTAAATAGGTAGCTATCTCCACCAGCACAGCATCCGAAAATATAACATAGGCCGGCACATTCTCATTCATTGCAATATCCCGGCGTACTAATTTTAACTGGTTTAACAGAGCAGCTTCAAATGGTAAATCTTCCGGTTGTTTTTCTTCAATGGTTTGTGAGGCTACCAGCTCCACTTTCTGCAAGCCTTTTAATACGGCGTCGCTTTTATCGGTTAGTTTTAAAACAGGATAAGCGTCATCAGTAACCTGCAGGTAGCCTTGTGCAATTAATTCACGCAGGTAGCGCTGCCATTCTGCCTTGCTTATATCAGCCCCTATGCCGTAGGTTTTAAGCTGTTTATGCTCTTCGCGTATCTTCTCATTTTTTGAACCCCGTAAAAGGTCTATCACGTAGGTACCGCCAAAACGTTCTTTTACCCTCGCCACAGCAGAAAGTGCTTTTTGGGCGATAAGTGTCGCGTCAAACGTTTCAAATTCGGTTAAACAAAAATCACAGGAGCCGCAGTTTGGCGGGAAAGCTTCATCAAAATAATGCATCAGGTATTGCCGGCGACAACTGTGCAGTTGGCAATATTTAACCATGTCGTCCAACTTTTTCAGCATAATGCGACTTTGGTCCTCATTACCTTCCACCTGCGCAAAACGCTGTAATTTAATAGCGTCGCCGGGTGAATATAAAAGCAAGGCATCTGATGGCAAACCGTCTCTGCCCGCCCGCCCGGTTTCCTGGTAATATCCCTCTATGTTTTTAGGCAGATCGGCATGTACCACATACCGTACGTTAGATTTGTTGATGCCCATTCCAAAAGCGATGGTAGCTACAATGATCTTTACATCATCACGCAAAAAAGCCTCCTGGTTACGGGCTTTCAGCGCGTTATCCAACCCGGCATGGTAGGCCTCAGCCGAATAACCTTCTTCTTTCAGATCGGCGGCCAGTTCCTCCGTCGATTTCCTGGAAAGGCAGTAAATTATACCTGAATCTTCTTTGCGTTCGTCTAAAAATGCAAGCAATTGGTTAAAGCTATTCTTTTTGGGGATCACCCGGTACGTAATATTAGCCCTGTTGAAGGAAGAAACAAATTCAGCAGGATTCTTCAAGTCTAATTTTTCGAGAATATCCTTTTGGGTCAATTTATCAGCGGTAGCCGTAAGCGCTATAACAGGGATTTTAGGAAATTCATTTTTTAAACCGGCCAGCATCAAATACTCTGGTCTAAAATCATGGCCCCAATGCGATATACAATGCGCCTCGTCAATAGCGATCAAACAAACGGGCAACGATTTTAGGAAACTGATCAATGTACTTCCCGTGCGAAACAACCGTTCGGGCGCCAGGTAAAGCAGTTTAATCTGGTTATTTTTAAGTTGAGTAGTAATTGCAGCCTGCTCGTCTGGCGATTGTGATGAGTTTAAAAAAGCCGCCGGTATCCCGTTTACATTCAGACTGTCTACCTGGTCTTTCATCAGCGCTATCAACGGCGATATCACAATGGTAAGGCCATCCATCAATACCGCGGGCAACTGATAACATAACGATTTGCCACCACCAGTGGGCATCAGCGTTAATACATCCCGTCCGTTTAAAACACACTGAATAAT
>JAQBOK010000282.1 GCA_028288085.1 Mucilaginibacter sp. | reverse complement strand
CCTTCTGCATGTTTTGATTCAGCTGTTGCTGCATCTTATTAAGTTGCGATAGCGAAGGCTGTTTTTGCTTGCCACTGCCACCTTTACCCTTCTTCATTGAGTTTTGCAATTGTTCAAGTGCCTCATTCAGCATTAAAGCCAGGTTGTTCATTGATGTCATTGCATATTGCTGATTCCGGTTAGCTTCAGCTGTCCGGCGCTCCCCCAGATTTTCCAACGATTGGTCGATATGGGTATTTATGCTTGATATCTCCTGGTTTACTGTCGATTGTATTTGCGGCACCTGACGGCTTAACGAATATAGGCTGTCTTCTGCTGTTTTTAAATTATCTTTTATATCTTTTTGTTTTTGTGCTAATATAATATAATTCGGATCAGATGGATTAGTATTTTTTAAAGTTTCCATCACTTTTTCCTGATCGAAAGAACTGTTTACAAGGTTTTTCAATAATTCACGTAGTTGTTGCGCATCAACATTGTTTTTAGTTTCCTCCCCATCCTCTTCCTTTTGCTGCATTTTACTGGCCATTTGCTGCATTTGTTTAGCGGCTTCCTGCTGAGATTGTGCCGCTTTAGGCTTATCGTTTTTCTTCAAACTTTCAGCACTTTGACTCATTTGCTGGTCTATACTCTGTTCATCTTTCTGAGGGTTTTCAAAGTCGTTTTTACGTTCATTTTCCTCATTCATTTTTTGCAATTCATCCAATGATTTTTTTACATCCTGGAAATCCTGCTGCAATTTTTGCTGCTCCTGTTGTAATGCCTGCGGATCAACTGCCTGCTGTTTGGTTTGCTCTGCCAGCTTTTGCTCCTTTTCTGCCAACTGATTAAGCTGATTAATGTTTTGATTTAATTTTTGATCAAATTCCAGCTTTTTATACAATTCCAGTATACGGTCTAACTCTTTTTTTAAGGACTTATTGTCCATTTGCATTTTTGACAATTCATCTCTTGTCGCATCCTTTTGCTCCTGTTCCATCAATTGCTGCAACTTCTTAAGCATGTCCTGGGTCTTTTGATCCAATACATTATTAAACAGATTTTCAATTTGCTTCTGTTTTTCGACCAGTTCTTTGTTCTGCTGCTGATTTTCCTGGCGATCATACAGATTCTTTTTATTCTCAGTCTGGATATCTTTTACCAATTCATCCAACTCGTGCTTTTTTTGCAGCAGGTCATCTATCTGTTTTTTCTCGTCAAATGATAGTGAATTTTTGTTCAGAAGAAGTTGGTTTAGCTTTTGCGCTTCACGCTCAACCTGGCCGGCAACCTTAATGGCATCCTGCATTTTTTGTTTAACAACCTGTGTGCCATTATTTAAAGCCTCATTTAATTCCTTTTGATCCGGGACATTTAATGCATGCTCTGGCGAGCGGACTTTTTTTGGGCCTGCCACACCGTCATTATCCGCCACTTCAAAATAGTAAGATACCTGATCACCGGGCTTGGCCCCCAATTCTTTCAGGTCCCAGAAATAAAAGAAATCAGCCTGTGTTTTGCTCAGATCGGCCTTTACCTGCTTCGCTACGACACGTTCAGTGTTTTTGTTACCGGGCGAACTTACTTTGTAATTAAATGTAAGCGACGAAAAACCATGATCGTCCTGTATCTTACCATTAAAATAAAGGGCTTTGGTGCTTACCGAATCGGTTTTTTCCTGGACGGTTATAGCGGGAGGCTCATCGGCTATTACATTGATGCGATAGGAAGCGGAATCGCCCCGATTAACTGACTCATTCAGTGGATTTATTTTATAAACAGCGTTTTTATAGATCTTTTCGGTATGTTCAAAAATATCCTGCCCGGTGGAAGCAGCTTTATATTGATTGTTATTAATATTAAACAATACGCCACTTGCATTTTGTGTGTGCAACTCCCATTTTACAGAGGTTCCAACCGGAAGCGTCAGATCGCCGGCGTTGAGCAGCTTTTCACTTTTTTTGTGCAGGTAAGCAGGATAATTCAATTCAACATCAAAGTGAAGAAGGGACGGTTTAAGGTTAACTTTTATCTCGTAGGCTGTGGATGAAAAACCGTTGCCGCTTAAATGGAAAACCGTATTTTTCTGCAGGTTGCTAAACAGGTAATGAAAGCGGCTGATATTCTCTTTATCGAGCTTAAAGGTATTATTGGCGGTTTCGATATACACATCGGCCGGTAGCTTATTGCCCTCCAGTTTCAGGTTGAGCTTTAGGTCCTCGCCCTGAACAACCGATAAGGATTGATTGAGTACAATAAATTTAAAAGGCGCTGCCGGGGCAAAGTATTCGCTGTGCCTGATCAGTCTTTTGGTGCTTTCGGTTAAAATAGATGGGGCAGCTAAAGCGATGATACAGATAACCGCTACCGGAAAGATGACCCACTTTAAATATTTGGCATTTTCTTTAATATTAATTGCCGAAGGAAAACTAACCGGCTTTAAAGCCTCTATCTTTTGATCAATGCTGGCCTCTATTAATTCCTTGTGCTGTTGACTGGCATCAGCAAGTTTTTTAAGCTGCAGCGTATTCAGCAACTTGTCATTCACGTCATAAAAATGCTTGCCTATAATTTCGGCAGCCTGGTTATGGGTTATGGTTTTGCCTAGTTTGAGCCAGGCCAAAAGGGAAGGAATGATGAGCCAGCCAATGAGGCCAAGGTTTAAAAGAATAAAAAAATAGAAAAGAAAAGTACGGAAACCAGTATTGAAATTCCAAAAGTATTCACTTATGGTGATAACTACATAAGCTGAAAATAAACCGGCACCTAAAAAAATCAATCCTCTTAAAAGATTGTTGAGATAATACTTACGGATGAAAGTATCGATCTTTCCGATTAATAACTCATAATTTTCAGATGACCGCATATTAATCAGTAATAAAGTACCAATACGCAAAGTTAACGAAAAGGCCAATCCAAAATTATAACTTTTAAATGATAATTAACTATTAGTAAACGACGGAATTGCTGTACCTTTGTAAGGTAAACTTATAAGTTTAACTAACTAGTTGCAAATGGTTAATATTAAAGATATTCAGCACGCATCAGATTTGCGGACAGTGGTGAGCAGACTGGTAAAAAAACTGCGTAAGGAATCAGTCACCAGTCAGCAGCTATCGCTCACTGAGCGGTCAAGTATGGCGCTGCTCCATCAGCACAAAGAACTGTTGCCAAACGAACTGGCATCAATGGAAAAGGTCACCAATCAATCCATGTCGCAAATATTGAACCATTTGATGGAATTGGGATATATCAGCAGGAAAGCTTCAGACGTTGATAAGAGGAAAGTAATTATCTCGCTTACAGAACAGGGTGAAAAAACACTTTTGCAGGCACGGCACGAGCGGGATGAATGGCTGGCAAAGGCCATAAGCGAAACCTTTACAAAAGAGGAAGAGGCATTACTTCCACAAGCTATAGGGCTATTGACAAAATTAGTGGATTTTGAGTGAAAAGGATAAGGATGTAATGTCCGCAGGAAGGATAATAAATGAATATAACAACATTCAACGCATTTAAAAGCCGTAACTACCGGCTATATTTTATAGGACAATCCGTTTCACTGATCGGGACATGGATGCAGAAAACAGCAGTTAGCTGGGTTATTTACTCGCTTACCCATTCAACTTTTATGCTGGGGCTTACCCTTTTTGCAAGCCAGTTCCCATCGTTTGTGTTTTCGTTGATCGGTGGTGTAGTATCCGACAGGTACAACCGTTTCAGGGTATTGCTCACTACGCAAATTGCTTCTATGGTGCAGGCGTCTATACTGGCTATAATTATCCTGTTAGGGCATTATGCAGTATGGGAAATATTAGCGCTAAGCGTAATGCTTGGGGTGATTAATGCCTTTGATGTACCGGCAAGGCAATCGCTGGTTTACGAGATGATAGATGATAAAAAGTACTTGCCCAATGCGCTGGCGCTTAATTCGTCTATGGTTAACCTGTCAAGGCTCATAGGGCCAGCTATTGCCGGTTTTGTACTCGAAAAACTGGGAAATGAGGTATGCTTTATGCTGAACGCTCTTAGTTTTTTTGCAGTTATAGCGTCGCTGTTAATGATGAAGCTGCCGAAATATTTGAAGCAGGTGCACACAAAGAACGTATTTGGCGAACTTCGCGAAGGACTGGTTTACTTAAAGCAAACACCATCTATCTCTTTTGTAATAATAATGCTGGGGCTTATCAGCTTATTTGTATTGCCCTATAGTACCCTGTTGCCGGTTTATGCCAAAGATATTTTTAAAGGTACTGCATCCACATTTGGTATTATTGATAGCGTGATAGGTTTAGGGGCATTTAGTGGGGCCATTTTTCTGGCATCTCTTAAGCCAGGAAGTAATTTAAAAAAGATATTGGCTGTAAATACTTTGATTTTTGGCGCAGGTCTTATTCTGTTTTCGCATGAAGGAAATTACCCGCTCGCGCTTGTATTTGCTACAGTTGCAGGGTTTGGGATGATGTCGCAGATCACTGTAAGTAATACCCTTATTCAAACCACAGTTGAACCGGCAATGCGCGGCCGTGTGATTAGTTATTACGCGATGGCGTTTTTTGGAATGCAGCCACTTGGCGGATTGCTGATCGGCGCGCTATCAAAATGGGTAGGTACGCCGGATACCATGCTGGCCGAGGGAATATTTGCCTTGTTAATAGGCTTGCTGCATTTCCGTTATATGCGTAAAGAAAGGTTAAAAAAGCAACAAACAATGCTTGCTATTGACGAACCCCATTTACAGCCAGTAATGCTCAAATAAGCCAGATTCTTTTTAGAATATCCTGAAATACTGATGTCTGTTACTTTCTAGTATGAAACACATTACTAGTTTGTTATGTGGAAAATATTCCGGGAATAGGCTGATATTTTTAATCTGAGAATTTACTAAATATTAAATTATTTTTTAGATTTATTGCTATCTAACTCTATATGAATTTCAGCCCGGTTGCAACATCTTTTTGATGCCTCCGAGATGTTAATTGGATAGTGCATTATGTAACCTAATTAATTGCTATTGCGTAAAATGTAAAAGATTTTGCGTAAAGGGCAAACTTATACATTTTTTAAACTATGGGGAATTATTACAAAACAGGAATATTCATCTTAACCTGTTTCTTTTTTTCTTCCTGTTCAAAATCCGACGCCGATTTCCCCGATGCTTCAAAAAACCCGGTATCGGCTACAAAAACAGCTGTTACCGATACTTCAAAATCTGCAACTGTGACTACACCAACCGCCACCACTCCAAAACCTGCCGCACCAACTACACCAAAGCCGCCACCAACTACTCCAAAGCCTACTGCACCACCTACAACCCCAAAACCAACTACGCCAACAATAGCCAAAGGAATAGTTTATAAATTAAGCGTACCGCTTAACCTGAACGGGGCACATGACCTAACCATTAGCGGCGACTCCATCAACGGAGGGAGTGTTGCCTGCATTTCTTTATACAATTGTACTAACATCCATATCACCAAATGTAAACTGGTAAATGCTAGCGGCCTTAATGGGGTGGGTATTAATATGAATAAATGCACCAATATTTTAATTGATAGCAATTATATAGGCAATGTTGCAACCGGGGTTTATGCCTATCAAAGTCAAACGATACAGGTAAAGAGCAACCAGATGAAAAACATGACTGGTCCCTTATGGAGAGGTCAGTTTGTGCAGTTTAACAGTGTTACCGGTGGAGGTAATGTAGTTGGGTATAATAAATGTGAAAATATACAGGGAGAAAGCAACTGTGAAGATGGAATTAGTATTTATAACTCAAGCGGGCTATCAACAGACCCCATTAATATCATTGGCAATTGGCTTAGGGGCGGAGGTCCAAGTACAACCGGATCGGGTATAACATTAGGAGATCAGGGCGGGAGTTATATTGTGGCTCAAAATAACATCATAGTTAATACCGGCTATATTGGCATGCATGTAGCTGGGGGAACAAATATTCAAATGTTGAACAATACAATTTATAGCGGCGCATTCGCGTGGTCGCATTTAGGTTTGGGTTCTGGGAATTATTCCGGCAAGGTGAGTAGTAATATCACCATCAGCGGAAATAAGGTAAACTGGAACCCAATAAATATTTATTACCAGGCCGGTTCTGTAATGCCAACCGGCTGGGGTACCAATGTTTCAAATGCTGCCATTAGCGCCAGTGTACTTCCAACAACACTTATAGATTTTCATTAATTAATTCCAGTAGTTAGAGCCAGGCTTCAATTTGAGATAATAGCATTTCAAATTTTATCTACAATTAATATATTTGTGATCCCAATATTTTCGGGATGTAGCGTAGCCCGGTATCGCGCCAGCATGGGGTGCTGGAGGTCGTGGGTTCGAATCCCGCCATCCCGACCGGGAAAGAAGCAAAAAGAGCATATTTGAAAGGTTTAGTAACCGATTAGATATGCTTTTATATTGATTTGTTTACTCCTTTGTTTACCCCCTTGATTATCACGAATCGTCATAACAACCAACGTTATGGCTACAGTAGCAACAGTTCTAAAAACCACTAA
>JAQBOK010000186.1 GCA_028288085.1 Mucilaginibacter sp. | reverse complement strand
ATTCGCTCCCGGTTAGTGGCCCTTCTTTCAGCCCCTTTCTTTTCGGACTGCAAAGGTAAGAACCTTTTTCACTTCTGCAAAACTTATTTTTTTTATTTTTAAACCTTGCTTTTCAACCTCTTTATGAACTTCCCGCTATCTCGTTTGCGGGCTGCAAAGGTAAGCAGACTTTTGGATTGCGCAAGGGGTAGCTAAAGAAAAAGCACAAGTGTATATCTAACACTTTGCAAATCAGCCCAAAAAAATTCTCAGGGATTGATAATTCATGGCTTAAAGTGCATAGTTACCCGTATTTGGAGCCATATTGACCAATTTGTGTATCGATATATAATATAGATAACTAATGGGCGTATATACCTATATAGTATACCGGATTGTATATCTATATACATTACACAATATTTGTTTACTGCATTACTTACTATATAGTATATACAGGTATGGGTTTGCTTTTAAGCAAGTAACAAACATATAGTATATAATAGTGTAGCCGACTATACCTATATTATATGGAACACCTATATATAGTATACCCGTATATGTACACAGCATTACATACTATATAGTATACGCGGGTGAACCTGCTTTGAATTGTAATAAAACATAGCCATGAACTATTAACCGCCAACCCAATCGTTAAAAGATGTTAAATAAGGCCTGCCGATTAGTCCGGTGTAATTTAAGCCCTCTATATTAGCTGATAAATAAATAATTGACTGATTTATAATAATCAACTATCTTTGCAAAATGTTTAAAAAGCAACGTCCTATATTATCCGGCCTACTGATTGTACTATTATTGGTGGCAGGAAGTTGTAAAAGCAAGTTCGAAAAGCTAAAAGCAAGTAATGATAATGCCAAAAAATACCAGGCGGCGTTAGCATACTATAATAAAAAGGAATACAGCAGAGCTTTGGAGTTATTTGAAACGCTGGTACAGCGCTATCGCGGGCAGGCCCAGGCTGAAGATCTGTACTATTACTATGCGTATGCAAATTATAACCTGAAAGATTATACCTCGGCCAGGTATCACTTTAAAACTTTTGCTGATACTTACCCTTCAAGCTTAAGGGCTGAAGAATGCCGGTTTATGGCTGCTTATTGTTATTACCTTGACTCGCCTATCTATTCGCTCGACCAGGAAAATACAAATAAGGCCATTGAGGCATTACAATTGTTTATAAACCTGTACCCAAAAAGCGAACGTGTTGCTGAGGCCGGTAAACTGATACAAAACCTGCGCGATAAATTGGAACGCAAATCCTATGAGAATGCCAAGCTCTATTTAACTATAGGCGATTATCAATCGGCGGTAATGGCTTTCGGTAATACATTGCGTGATTATCCTGATACTAAATATGCCGAAGAATTGGAATATCTTACCATTAGGGCACAATACTTATACTCAAAACACAGTAATGAGTATAAACAGGAGGAACGCTATAACCTGACCCTTAGTTTCGAACAGCAATTTGCTGAAAAATATCCAACCAGCACGTATATGCATGATGCCTTGGCGTTAAAAAAAGAGAGCGAGCAAGGCATTATATTAAACAAAAGAATATTGGCGGAGGCTGCAAACGACCAAAAATTAGCACGCAAGCTTGCTAAAAAAGATACTGTAACGGGTCAGCCCCCTGCCGAAAAAATAGACGACAATAAAAAAATACCAAATTAAAAAGATATGAATAATCCTGTAATTAAACCGGCTGTTGCAAGCAGCACTGTAACACGTGATTTGCGTGAGCTCGACATAAAAACTGACAACATTTACGAATCAATCGTGATTATGTCAAAAAGGGCCAATCAAATCTCAAACAATGTAAAGGAAGAATTGCATCAAAAACTTTCAGAGTTTGCTTCATCAAACGATAACCTGGAAGAGATATTTGAAAACCGCGAGCAAATAGAGATATCTAAATATTATGAAAAATTGCCAAAACCATCATTGGTTGCAGTTCAGGAATTTTTAGACGATAAGATCTATTACCGCAACCCTGCTAAAGAACAATAAGCCACGCTGCTTTAATTCAAAAGCTTAAAGCCAAAATTCAAAAATAAGGAGACATTCCCTTTTTTGAATTTTGGCTTTTGATTTTTAACTCGAATTCAACCGGGCATTTTTCCTATTTTTACTGAATGCTTGAAGGTAAAAAGATTGTATTAGGGATATGCGGCAGTATAGCTGCCTATAAATCGGCCTTGCTTGTACGCCTGCTGGTTAAAGCAGGGGCTACGGTACAAGTAGTGATGACCCGCGATGCTACCAACTTCATTACGCCTTTAACGCTTTCTACTCTGTCAAAAAAACCAGTATTGGTTGATTATTTTACGCCTGAAACCGGAGAATGGAATAACCACGTGGAATTAGGCTTATGGGCAGATGTTTTCATCCTGGCCCCGGCAAGTGCAAATACCCTGGCTAAAATGGCTAACGGACTAAGCGATAATTTACTGACAGCGGTTTATCTATCTGCCAAATGCCCGGTATATTTTGCCCCTGCAATGGATTTGGATATGTGGAAACACCAGGCAACTCAAAACAATATAAAAAAGCTGCAAACCTACGGCAATGTTTTAATACCACCCACAATAGGCGAACTGGCAAGCGGCCTGCACGGTGAAGGGCGTATGGCCGAGCCTGAAGAGATCATCAGCTTTTTGACAGCCGAAATAAAAAAAAAACTCCCTTTAGCTAATCACAAAATATTAGTCACCGCCGGGCCCACTTATGAGGCCATTGATCCGGTGCGTTTTATTGGTAATCACTCATCGGGTAAAATGGGCTTTGCCATAGCAGACCAATTGGCTTTAATGGGTGCTGATGTAACCTTAATTTCGGGGCCTACAGCGCAGATTAGTCGTCAACACAGCATTAAACGTATTAATGTAACCTCGGCAGCCGAAATGCTGAGTGCCTGTTTACAGCATTATAAAGATTCAAAAGCCTGTATTATGAGCGCGGCAGTAGCTGATTACGCCCCGGCATCGGTATCAGCCCAAAAGATCAAAAAAAAGGATATGGTGCTCAATATCGAGCTAAAAACAACTACCGATATTTTAAGATCATTAGGCGAGCAAAAACAGAATGGTCAGATATTGGTGGGCTTTGCTTTGGAGACTAATAATGAGGAGCAAAATGCCATTGAAAAACTACAGAAGAAAAATCTTGACTTTATTGTATTAAATTCGTTGAATGATAAGGGCGCCGGTTTTAAAACCGATACCAATAAAATAACCATCATTGACCATAGCCTGCAAAAAACCACATTTGATTTAAAGGATAAAGACGAGGTGGCAAAAGATATTTGCAATAAAGTTGCCGAACTGATAAACAAATGAAGAAACTTGGTATCTATATAGTATTAATATGTTTTAGCTGCTCAGCCTATGCGCAGGACCTGAATGCTCATGTAAAAGTAGTAAGCGGGAAAATACAAACCAGCAACAGACATATCTTCCTCTCGCTGGAAACAGCCATGAAGGATTTTTTGAACGGTCGTAAGTGGAGCGCCGACAACATACTTCCCAATGAAAGAATAGAATGCAATTTTGTGCTGAACCTTACCAACTGGGATGGAAATAGCAATTTCAGCGGTGAATTACAGGTGCAGTCTTCGCGCCCGGTTTATAATTCAGCCTATACTTCGCCTTTATTAAACCTTAATGATAAGGACATTGATTTTACCTATTCTGAAGGACAAACCATTGATTTCTCTGACCAGAATTTTCAAAGCAATTTAAGTTCCATCATGGCCTTCTATGCCTACACCATCATTGGTGCAGACTATGATAGTTTTTCAAAATTAGGTGGCAACGTTTATTTTGCTGCCGCGCAAACAGTAGTTATTAATGCACAATCATCCTCCTATAAAGGTTGGAAAGCTTTTGACGGAAATACTAATCGTTATTGGCTTGCCGAAAACCTGAACAACAGGATCTATTTGCCACTGAGGGAATTTATGTATGATTATCATCGTAATGGCCTTGACCAAATGGCGGATAACACAGCAAAGGGGCGTAAAACTATTAGCGACCTGCTGCCATCACTAACACAAGTGGACAGGACACGAATAGGATCAATGTTTCCGCTTATATTCTTTACAGCCAAAAGCGATGAACTGGTTTCCATCTTCAGCAAAGCAGATTCAAGAGAAAAAGCCGATGCGATCAATATCTTAACACAACTTGACCCTGCTAACGGAACTAAGTACCAGACAATAAAAGCGAATTAAGGAGCCGGCTATTTCTGCAATTCTACAATAATATCTTTGGCTGCTGTATTTGAAGGGTCAAGCTGGAATGACTTTTTGTAATTGAGTAAAGCTTTTTGTTTATCTCCCTGCTTATTATAAGCTTCTCCTAAGCTATCATAAACATTACCTGATGTGGGAAAGAGTTGCGTATTATGTTCAAAAACGATTATTGCATCGGGTAACTTATTTCTACTCATCAAAAAATAGCCGATCTCGTTTAGGGTTGATTCGTTATCAAACCCATAGTCATTGGGGTGTTTTGTTTGCAGGTCTTTCAAAAAAGTCAATATCTCTCCGCCGTTCATTGTTTCAAACTGCTTTTGATAAACTTTCAGAACAGATATCATCGCCTGTTGATAGGGTTTACCATCAAGTATCGCATTTATAGCTTTACTCAGATCAAAAAGATTATCCTGTTTGTTGTTTGTCATCAAGATAATTGTCCTTCCGGCAGGCACATTAGTAATCTGCAGGGCCTGGTAATGCAGGCTGGTGCCGTCATGTATATGTGTTATTAATTTATCCCCTTCCATGCTTCCGCCGCCCAGTCCCGATTGTTTATTAGGGCCTACAGGTATCAATATTTGCCTTGTGGATTCCCTACTGATCAACCTGAACTGCGCAATACATTGCGCCCATTTATAAAAATCATCCAACGTTACGGCTGTCCACCCAGATATGGGATAAGTAAGGTCGTCCTGCTTACCATCGTCACTGTAGGCTTTAGCAATAAAGGGATCCTTTTCAGTAGGATCAAGAATAGCTGTACTCATATTACATGGAATCAGCATCTTCTGCTTAACAAATTCATTAAAAGGTAATCCGCTGATCTTCTCAATGATCCTTCTTTGTAAAAACACATTGTTATTATTATAGGCATAACTTGTTCCCGGTTCAAAATCAAGCTTATCCAGTTTCTCCAGATCGGCCATATTATCAGCATCCGTTTTAACACTTCGCCATTTTACATCAGGCAGTCCGCTGGTATATTGTAAAAGGTTTTTTATGCTGATCTTACTGGCCCATGCAGGCAGTTCCGGTAGGAATTTAGCTATTTTATCATCCAGGTTCAGTTTCCCTTGTTCTTTAAGTATCATGACACCTACAGCATTAAATTCTTTAGCTATAGAACCGATGTGAAAGCGGTACCGGTCTGTTAACATTGTTTTTTTAGAAGCATCTGTAAATCCCAACGCCGTTTTATAAATAACCCTATTGCCATCAGCTACTAATACATTCCCGTTAAAAAGTTCCAGTTGGTTTGCCCTTTTCAGGAATGAATCGATCTTTGCCGTCTTACTTTCCTGGCCATGTGCAGCATTGATCGTAATTATTGAAGACAAGAAGAGAATTTGGGTAATTTTAAATATGCTCAGCATAATACATTGGTTTGATATTATTTTAAGACGTCAACTTATAAGTTTCTGTTACAAAATAATTTCTCTCCGGTGCAACAAATATCCTATTTAACGCGACTTATAGTGTACAATATAGGTATACAAGACTTGCGGGAGGTTCAAAATCGTGCAAGTCGCTGAAAAAAAATAAAAAAGTATTTGCAAATACGAAATATATCGTAGATATTTGTACGAAGTTATTCGTATATAAAAGAAACATGGAAATTAAACCAACAGAAAGCGAACTTGAAATTTTACAGGTACTGTGGAAAATGGGCGAAGCTACCGTAAGAGATGTGCACGAGGAATTGGCAAAAACCAAGGGGGCCGGTTATACAACTACCTTAAAGCTGATGCAGATAATGGACGAAAAAGGCCTGGTTGAGCGCGATACTACTTCTAAAACACACATTTACAAAGCACTTTTCAGCCAGGAAAAAGCCCAAAGCAATGCGCTTGATAAAATATTATCAACTGTATTTGAAGGCTCAACCTCTGATTTGGTTATACAGGCATTAGGTCATCACCGTGCATCAAAGGACGAGATAGACGCTATTAAAAACTATTTGGACCAATTTGAAAAGAATAAAAAATAATTGTTATGCAAACCATACTCTATAACATCAGCCAGGTAATAGGTGTAGCTATTATCCACTCATTATGGCAGGGGCTTTTAGTTTATTTATTGCTCCGCCTGGTTATATTGTTTTTCCCGCATTTGTCATCGGGTGCAAAACACAATTTGGCCTTCACAGCACTGCTGTCTGTTACCGCATGGTTTGCGTATACTTTATCACATGAGATAAATGCCCATACCTGGGTCATTTTAAAAACCAACGACCAGGCAATTTTACCTGCCTTGTTTGGCATGCCAATACATGGCCATCATGTTACCACCTACAGTGCAAGATATTACTACACCATAGAAGGGCTGCTACCTTATATCACGCTGATATATATTATGGGTGTAATTTTTAATACCGGCAAACTGGTATGGGCCCGCAAAAAGATCAACAGCATCAGGCAAACTATGAGTATTGATGTTCAGCTGCAGTTAAAAGTTGATCAATTTGTAAGCATGCTCAACATTCGTGATAATGTACGTTTTGGCTTGAGCAGGCTGGTTGATTCACCTTGTATGATGGGTTATTTTAAACCGGTTATTCTTTTACCTTTTACCTTATCAACCTACCTGTCGGCCGAGGAAATTGAGATCATCATTCTACATGAGCTGGCACACATCAAACGCAACGATTACCTTATTAATATGGTACAGCAGGCTATGTCTGTATTGTTGTTTTTTAATCCATTTGCACAATTAATTAATCGCACTATAAATAAGGAACGGGAAAATAGCTGTGATGATATTGTAATAGAGGCAACTCAAAAACCTTTGGTGTATGCGCATGCACTATTGAAATTAGAACAAACCCGTAAACAAGAATGGCAGCTTGCCCTGGCAGCTACCGGCAAAAAGTATCATTTATTAAACCGAATTGAACGTATCATGAAAACTAAAAAACCCATTGGCAACGCACGCCATATATTATTAGCAATGGTATTCCTTACCGCCAGCATCACCGGCCTGGCCTGGTTAAACCCAACTATTGCCAACGGCAAAATATCTATCAACAAAATTAAACCGGCCTTTATCAGCAGTTTATTGGGCGATACTACTATCCACAAAAAAAACACTAAACAGCACTCAAAATTAGCTACCACCAAAAAGCCACTCAAAACAAAGCATAGTTTAACTTATCAGAATGATGATAACGGATTTAATGATGCCGAACTGGAAAAACTTTCACAGGATGTGAGCAAGCATGGTGAAGCCATCGGTAAATATTACGAAGGCCCGGAGTTTAAGAAAATTGAACAGCAAATGGAGCTGAAGAGCAAGGAGATGGAGGATTACTACAACAAACCTGAGATGAAAGAAATGCAGGAAAAAATGGAGAGAATGTCTGCTGACTTCCAGAAAAACTGGGGCGATAAAGACAATGAGAACTCCAAAATTAGTGGCCAAATGGAAGCTTCGGGTAAAAAGATAGAAAAATATTATAATAGCCCTGAGTTTAAGCAAATGAACGCGCAACTCGAGAAAAAATACGGCATCCCTCATAATCACAATTATAATGATGATGCGAATGATGAAAACTATAAAAAATACCAGGCCGAATTGAATACGCATATCCCTGCCGAAGTAAAAGAGCAAACAGAGGAGCTGAAAAAATCGGGCGAGCTGATGCGTGCACATTATGACTCTCCGGAATTTCACAGAAAAAGTGAAGAAATGAAGGCTATGGGCGATAGCATGAGAAAAGCATTTAGTGGTACGGCGATGAAGCAGCAGCAGGTAGAGATGAGAAAAATGAGTGAGCAAATGCGAGCCATGCAAAATAATCCACAAATAAAAAAGGAGAAAGAACTAATGCGCGAAGCCGAAGCAAAGATGCATAGGTACATGAATTCTCCCGAGTTTAAAAAACGAATGACTGAATGGAAGAAAAACTATAGCTACCATTACAATTATAACTGGGATGACCATATTGAAAAGCCTGAAAAACCAGAAGCTCCTGAAAAGGAAAAGCCCGAAGCTCCTGAAAAACCAGAGAAGCCAGATACAACAAATAATAATTAGTTGAATGAATAAATGGGTCGTTTGGCTGGATTATGTTGAATAAGTTTTATTATTCCAATTATATAATCCATCCAAATCAACTTACTCAACCAATCAACATAAATCGTAATTTAGTATCCTCAAAAAGGATACTTTTTTTATGCTTCAAAAGCTCGTTATAAACAACTATGCACTAATTGATAATCTCGAGATCAGCTTTGGCGATGGCCTTAATATATTGACCGGCGAAACTGGTGCCGGTAAATCTATTATACTTGGGGCCCTTTCTTTAATATTAGGGCAACGCGCCGAGAGCCGGTATTTTTTTAACCAGCAAAAAAAATGTGTGATAGAAGGGGTATTTAAAATCTCTGATTTTCACCTGAAAACCTTTTTTGAAGACAACGAACTAGATTATGAAGCTGAAACCATACTAAGGCGTGAGATATCAGCTGATGGAAAATCAAGGGCGTTTATTAATGATACCCCGGTTAACCTCACTACTATTAAGCAATTAGGCGATAAGCTGATCGATATACATTCGCAGCATGCCACGCTTGAAATTAACGACCCGGAATTTCAGTTGCTGGTGGTTGATTCAGCAGCAAAACATGGTGACCTTTTAAACGATTATCAGTTGAAATTCAGGGCTTACAAAAAAACGACTGCTAAACTACAGCAGTTAATAAGCGAGAGCGATAAAGCCAAAGCAGATCTGGACTATTACCAGTTTCAGTTTGACGAACTGGAAAAAGCAAACATTGCTGAGGATGAACAGGAAAAACTGGAACAGGAACTTTACACCCTTACTAATGCAGAAGAAATAAAGCGCAACCTATCTGGCGCCGGCTTTTTAATGGACGGGGGCGAAACATCAGCATTAATTCAATTGCGGGAGGCTGCACATCATTTATCGTCGCTTGAAAAATTCAATCCATTAATTGAAGAACTGCATGAGCGGCTGAAAAGCACCGTGATTGAACTGAAAGATATAGCCGCTGAAATTGAGAACCTTAACCAACATACACATACAAACGAGGCAAAAGCTGTTGAGATAAATGAACGGTTAAGTTTAATTTACAACCTGCAAAAAAAGCACCGGGTAAATACCAGTGCCGAATTGCTGCAGTTGCAGGAGGACCTGTCGACCAAAATACAACAGGCCCTGTTTGGCGACGAGGAAATAGAAAAGCTGCAAAAACAGATCGCTGCGGAAAAGCAGGAACTGGAAAAACTGGCTGCTCAACTATCATCCAACCGTGCAAAGGCTATCCCGGATATTGAAACACAGGTGGTACAATCGCTTGCGGAGATGGGCATGGCAAATTCGACCTTAAAAATTGAACTTAATCCCATACCTTTTGGAAATACAGGTACAGATCAGGTACGCTTCCTATTTTCGGCCAATAAGGGGCATGCACTTGCCGAAATGAGCAAAGTAGCATCGGGCGGTGAGCTTTCCAGATTAATGTTATCCATCAAATCGTTGATAGCCCGCCATACCGCATTACCAACAATTATTTTTGATGAGATAGACGCGGGTGTATCCGGCGAAGTAGCCAATAAGGTTGGACAGATTATGGAACGCCTGGCAAAAAACTTACAGGTTATTACCATTACTCACCTGCCGCAAATAGCCAGCAAAGGGCAAAGCCATTATTTTGTATATAAAGATGATGATTCATCAACCACTTATACCCGTATCAGGCAACTGGATGAACAGGAACGTGTATTGGAAATAGCCAAAATGCTGAGCGGCGACAAGCTCGGCGAAAGTGCCTTGCAAAATGCGCGGGAGTTGCTGAACAGTTAGCAGCTTATAGTTTGCAAAGCCAAATTGATACCGATACCTTTAAGATCCTTTAGTTTGTGAAACTTAAATACTTGTCCATTTTCTTTATTGCTATTGTAATCGGTGGGTGTGCTGCTACAAAACCTAAACTCTTCCACTCAAAATAGAGGATATTTATATTGTGGAAGACACGCTTACGCTGTTAGATAACGTACACGGCAGTGTCATACCAATTGCTGCCTATTACGCTATAAATTCAATCATTGCAAATGTTAAGAAAAAGCTGGTGATATTAAATCCCGGGTATGGCGGCAAAAATACCGATTATGGATATCTCGCGCGTAACCTGGCAAAAAACGGCTACTTTGTTGTCACTATTCAGCACGATCTTCCTACGGATGCCCCCCTACCAGGAACGGGAGACATTTATAAATCAAGAAAGCCATTTTGGGACAGGGGGGTAAAAAGCATCTTTTTTGTCACCGATAAAATAAAAAAGAAATACCCCCTGGTTGATTGCAATCATATTGTTTTAATAGGCCACTCGAACGGCGGGGACATAGCAATGCTTATTGCAAATGAGTATCCCAAATTTGCAAGGATAGTGATCAGTCTTGACAATAGGCGTGTACCGTTCCCAAGATCCAACCGTCCAAAAATATTCTCTATCCGCTCAAGTGATCAGCCCGCCGATGCCGATGTTTTGCCC
This sequence comes from Mucilaginibacter sp., assembly GCA_028288085.1. Classification (GTDB taxonomy): domain Bacteria; phylum Bacteroidota; class Bacteroidia; order Sphingobacteriales; family Sphingobacteriaceae; genus Mucilaginibacter. The sequence continues at coordinate 5,614 of JAQBOK010000186.1, read as the reverse complement.
ACGGCCGAAGAACAGAAAAAATATAACATAAAAATAGTGAAGGTAAATACCATCCACAATGATATGGGCGGAATGGGAACTGACGCTCAACTGCAAGAGATAAATAAGTATATAATGGATTATCTAAACACTTGGCAATAAACTGCTATCTATTGGCAAAATACCCCGAAATTGGAAAATTTAAACAGCAAACTAAAAACTGCAAACTAATACATAACTTTACCCACTCATAAAAACCGAAAAATGGCTTATAATTTATTAAAAGGTAAAAAAGGAATTATTTTTGGAGCGCTTAACGAGCAATCTATCGCCTGGAAAGTAGCTCAGAGAGCAGTACAGGAAGGTGCAGAGATTGTTCTGTCAAATTCTCCGCTGGCCCTCCGTATGGGCGAATTAAATACCCTGGCTGCCGAATGCAATGCACCTGTTATTGCTGCTGATGTAACCAGTAATGAGGATATTACCAACCTGTTCACCAAAACTATGGAGCATTTTGGCGGCGGTGTCGATTTTGTATTACATTCTATAGGTATGAGTGTTAACGTTCGTAAAGGAATATCTTATACTGAAAATAATTACGACTTTACACACAAAGGACTTGATATATCTGCATTAAGCCTGCACAGGGTATTGCAAACAGCGATGAAAATGGATGCTATCAATGAATGGGGATCTGTACTCGCCTTAACTTATATTGCAGCCCAGCGTGTTTTCCCTAATTATAATGACATGTCTGACAATAAAGCCTACCTGGAAAGTATTGCCCGTAACTTTGGATATTATTACGGCGTTCAAAAAAAGGTACGCATCAATACAGTATCGCAATCACCAACGCGCACAACTGCAGGTTCGGGCGTTAAAGGGTTTGATGGTTTTATTAGCTATGCTGAAAAAATGAGCCCATTGGGGAATGCATCAGCCGACGATTGTGCTGATTATTGTGTCAGCTTATTTTCTGACCTTACCAAAATGGTTACCATGCAAAATCTTTTCCATGATGGAGGATTTTCATTTACTGGTGTTAGCCAGGCTGTGATAGAACAAATGGAGAAATAGACCTCATTTAATCCTCTCCGGGAGAAAGGATTTTAATATTTTTGACCACTATACTAAAAAAAAGGTGTACTGAAATTCAGCACACCTTTTTTATGGATCAACCTCAAAAATTAATTGGAGTAGACCAATACAATTTTTACTTTAATTGGATCTTGGGGTAAAATTGCTGTCCCACCATCCGGAGATTGCGCATACAAAGACACGTCACCAGCATTATAAGTGTAACTAAAAGAAGTGCCACCATACACTTCAGGCAATTGCTCATAAGTTGTACCACCATCATAGGATATAGAAACGATTACACCATCATATTTGGCAGAAGCGGGATCTAATGCATTAACCGGTAGAGATACTGTATAAGATTTGCTTCCGTTTCCATCAGTAAAAGCCGTCCAGTCGGCGGCGGCGACATCTTTATACACTGTCTGATTTTGGTTTGGGGTGATGTACTGCTTAGTACACGAAGACACTGTGAATAATACCATTGCACAGCAAACGATTGATAAGAGTTTTTTCATAGTAATATTGTTATCTTTTAATAAGAACAAAATAAATTAAAAAGGTTTAACTCATCTATTAATTAATTTTTATTTTATGCTTTTCAAAACTTTAACGGTTGATGTATTGGTCTTATTGCCGCACTTTTGCTTCCTTTAGTTTTTTTTATAAAACTAATTATTTAGTTTAAATTTGCGTATGATTAAATGGCTTATCATCATCATCATGTGGCTTTTACCCTACAGCGCTTTAGCACAATACCGCATTACGGGCAGGGTAGTAAACCTTGAAGATAAAAAACCGGTTGCCAATGCCAGCGTATTTTTAAGTAATGCCACAGCCGGTGCTAAAACAAATGATGATGGCACTTATACAATTGCTAATGTCCGTGGCGGTCAGTACGAATTAGTAGTATCAATGGTTGGCTATGCAAACTACAGGCAAACCATTATGGTAAATAATGATATAAGCCTGCCGGATATTGAGATCATCAGCAAAGCAATTGAATTAAGGGAAGTCAGGATACATCCTGATAAAAATTGGGCCCTTCATTATGATATGTTCAGGCGTGAATTTTTGGGCGAGTCTGAGAATGCAAAGCAATGCAAGATACTTAACCCCAAAGTACTTGATTTTAGCTATGACAAGACCACCAGTGAGCTAAGTGCCAGTTCATCTGATTTTGTTGATGTTGAAAATAAAGCTTTAGGATATAGGGTGCGATATCTGCTGGCAAACTTTACCAAAAACTACAGCAAGGGCTATCTTTATTATGAAGGATCTGCACAATTTGAAAATTTGAAAGGCAACAAGTCCCAGTTGAAAAAATGGCAAAAGAACCGGCAAAACACATATGAAGGCTCAAGCATGCATTTCTTGCGTACAATAATTGCGAATCAATTACAGCAGGAAGGGTTTAAAGTATTGCGGTTAACAAGAAAGCCCAACCCCGAGTACCGGGGCGGTATGAATAACAGATATGTAGAAACGCTATTAACAACACCCTTAGAAATAAATGACTTCGCTATTCGAACTGACAAAAATGGAATATATGCTTTAAGCTTTAAAGATTGTCTTTATATCATGTATGCAAAACCATCTGTTACAAATGGAGAGATCAAACCTGCACCATTATACACAATTTCCATAGCGACCATTGGGGGCCCTTATGCTTATTTTGACAACAACGGTATTATCATAAATCCACAAAGCGTCACTTTTGAAGGCAGCCTGGGCGAAAGCCGTCTTGCTGAATTATTGCCCGTTGATTACGAACCCATGCAGTAGTAAACCCCAACCTTGCGGGGTGTTCCTTTTCCCGGCATTTTATAAGCAGCGCCTTTATCGGCGATCCCCTTCCGGCACCTTTCAGTAACATTTTTTTTACACAACAAAAGTTTTGAAGAGGCAACCTTATGCAATTTCTATCCGTGATGTTTAAAGTGACCTTATTGTAATTTACAACATCGATATAGACGAAAATAACAAATGTTAATAATTTTATAATATAAATGTTTTAACATTTAATATTTTCTTACTATATTTAAACTCCCTAAATATCTGTATATCAGGATATTGTTTATTACCACCTGTGTTAACTAATATTTGTTATTAATGTATTCTAAAGAAAAAAAATTAAAAGCACAGGTATGGACCCTTTTAACTCGAAGTTTATTTTAAATGAAAAGAGATGGCTCTGGATAGATTATGATAAAGGCATCAGTATAATCCTGGTAGGGTTTGGCCATTGCTATGGCGCTTTATCAGGTTATGGGTTGTCATTGGCCGCATATCCTTTCTTTAATTATTTCGGCGTGTTTTTTTTCGGTTTCCGAATGCCGCTATTCTTTATCGTTTCGGGGCTTCTCGTAGCCCGAAGCCTGAATAAAAAGGGGCTGGGCGCCTATATTGGCGACCGGAGCAACAATATATTATATCCCCTTCTTGTATGGGGCTTCATAGAAACAACATTCCAGATCATTATTAGCAGGTGGTTTCCGCAATTTAGCAATAGTGGTCACATAGGCCCTAAAACATACTTTTTTTTAATTATCAACCCAGATCAAACCGGGCATTTCTGGTATCTTAATGCGCTGTTCTTTATTGGGGCCATTTATGCCGTTCTAAAAACAAAACTCAAATTAAAGCCTCAAGTACAGCTAATAATAGGTTTTGTTCTATTTTCGGTATCTGCTTATCTCCACATCCATAACCTGCATGCCGGAATTTTGAACCATGTATTCGAATATTATATCTTTTTCGCAATAGGCGATCTGATCTCAGGGATCATGCTTAATGAACAATACCGGCAGAAGTATGCCTCGTGGAAGGTGTTTTTTCCCTTAATGGTTGTATTCTTAATTACTCAATTCTATTGTACCCGGCTCATTTTAGCCCCCCATCCCGAAGGAATCAACTATATCGAGCATAAACTGCCGTTTCTTTTTCTTATCGAAGCATTAATTGGGTGCGCTATATCCATTAATTGCTCATTTTTATTGCAAAGATATTGTAAGTTAAATTTCCTGCGCATTATAGGTTTCCACTCGCTTTTTATTTATTGCATGCAAATCATTGTGATGATAGTAGCACGTATGGTTTTTATGAATGCATTGCATATCACTTACGTTCCCGCACTCATCATGCTTGTATGGGCATCGGGCATCGTCATGCCTATCTTTATCTATAACTATTGCCTTAAACATAAATTATGGTGGCTGTACACCTTTAGAAAGCCCGAAAAACAGGTAGAATATATCCGGTTCGCCAATATTTTCAGGCCAAGATGGGCTCGCAACGTTGTTTTGGCGCAACCACGTATAAACACTCACGATAGAAATGAACAAGCCATTCTAAATGCTAAAAATAATAAAACAAAAAACCCGTCAGCTTTTTAGGCTAACGGGTTTTCTGTTTTAAAGCAGTTTATTTATTTTCTGTTCTTCTTCTTTATGCTTTTTATTTATCAGCCACCTACAAGTGGCCCGCGACTACAGTATCTTCTACCCCACCAATTCCGCCATCAGCAAAATAGAATCAATATACTCCCGGTCATTTGCCAGGCGCGGTACTTTGTGCTGGCCACCTAACTTGCCTTTTTCTTTCATCCAGTTAAAGAAGGTGCCTTGCGGGGCTTTGTGCACAATAGGCCGGCGCAGTGCCATATCTTTAAAACGTTTGGCATCATAGTCTGAATTGATCCTACGCAGTGTTTCATCAAGCAGGTCTACAAAACGTTCAAATTCCGGTGGCTTTTGTTCAAATTCAATTATCCATTCATGCGCGCCACATTCATCACCTTTAAAGTAAACCGGTGCGGCGGTGTATTCTCTAATGATGGCACCTGTTTGGCGGCAAGCCTCGGCAAGGGCACGTTCGGCATTATCAATAATCAGCTCTTCGCCAAAGGCATTAATAAAATGTTTGGTACGCCCTGTGATTTGTATACGGTAAGGTGACAATGAAGAAAAGCGAACGGTATCCCCTATCATATACCGCCAAAGGCCTGAGTTAGTGCTAATAATAAGCGCATAATTTTTATCGAGCTCTACTTCATCAAGCGTTAATGTTTTAGGGTTCTCGTCATGCAGGTGCTCCAATGGCAAAAACTCATAAAATATACCGTAATCCAGCATCAGCAGCATATCACCATGCTCTTCCTGATCCTGTATGCCAAAAAAGCCCTCGGAGGCATTATAGGTCTCCAGGTAGTGCATATCATCCTTGGGGATCAGTTTTTTAAACTGCTCGCGGTATGGGGTAAAGTTCACCGCGCCGTGAAAGTAAAGCTCAAGGTTTGGCCATACTTCCAGCAAATTCTTTTTGCCGGTTATCTCCAGTATACGCTTAAATAATAAAATATTCCAGGTAGGCACACCGCTGATGCAGGTTACATTAACATCAATGGTGGCGTTAGCCATCTTTTCAATTTTCTCTTCAAAGTTATCCAGCAGGGCGATATCCAAATGCGGGGTGCGGTAAAACTCCGCCCAAATAGGCAGGTTTTTCATAATCACTGCCGATAGATCGCCAAAAAAAGTATCCGCTTTTAACTGGCTCA
>JAQBOK010000167.1 GCA_028288085.1 Mucilaginibacter sp. | reverse complement strand
TTATAAAAATATCGGCGGCCATACTTATGAAACTACTTATAGTGGCCCAATTGGCTCCATTATCACTCCTCATATGCGTGGAATGGAGGAGTTTAAGCACCTGAGCTATGCATCAAGTTTATGTGGCAAGTGTACCGAAGTTTGCCCGGTAAAGATCGACATACATAAAATGCTGTTATTGAATCGCAGGGATGCTGTAAAGGAACATTTAGTAACCAAAAAAGAGGAATGGGGTTGGGCCATCTGGAAAAAGGGTATGCTAAGCCGTAAGCTTACTGATCTTTTAAGTGGCAGAATCAAGAACTACCTTCTTAAAACCTTCTTTAAAAAGGCATGGGGGCATTTAAGAGAAATGCCAAACGTAGCCCAAAAATCATTCAATAAAACATGGCAGGAGCGTAATAACCCCAATTTATAATTATAGGGACTTAACACATTGCGTCGCCTGCAGAACCAAAGTCAATTAGTGTTTGTCGCCAAACCCAAATTCTTTGTAAGTGTTAGGCATTTCGCTGCTGCTGCTAAAGCCAAACGTAAAACTGGTCATCCATGTTTCAAAATCGGCACTCTTGTCTTTTGATGGCTCTATATAAGTACTGCGCAAAAGATAAATGCCTTCACGGGTCAATTTAAAGTATATTTTACCCTCTCTGTCCGAAGATAATTTTTGGGCAAATATATTTCCTGTGGATGTTTTTATATATAATATTACATTGGCGTTGGATAAAGGCTTGCCTTTAAGACTGACCACCGCAACCAGGTCATCACCATAATGACCTTTGTATGGGTTATCTTTTAAAACAATTTCGAAGTCCTCGTTTAAAGGTTTATCAAAATATTTACCGCTGTTTTTATCAACTTGAATAAGTGATTTCAAATACCATGTATATTTTTCTCTGAAGCTATCCTTGCTGCCATTTTTCGCTTTTTCAGACTCTTTTGTTAAGCCTTCGTCGTCTAATATTTTTAAAAAGTCGTCCCGGTCAATTTCATCAGTGATTGGTTTTCGCGTCATTGCCACCATGTACAAACCTTCACTTTCAGTCTTAAATGTTACTATAGGAGAGGCTCCTTCTTTTGCAACTGTGGTAAGATCAGCCTTTTTAGCACCTGCTATAACCATAAACTGCGCTGTTTTCGAAGCCTCATACTTCAATTCATCCTGCTTAACAAATTGGCTGGCGTTGATTAAATGTAAAATCAGATTATCGCCTTTGTGCAAAAAGAAATTTTCCGGAAGTAAAATATAATCCTGGGCACTTGCTTTAAATGCTGTCAATAAAAACAAAAAAGATATAAAAAAGTAAGTGTGTTTCATAGCGATGAAGATTGAATTATGTAAACATACAAAGTTTTAAAAACTTCAGTAGTTTCGCTTTATGATTTTTGATCGTAAAAACCTCGATAATGACAAATTAGTCACTTTTTATAAGGCTTTATTATTGCCGAGGCTGATTGAGGAAAAGATGCTGATCCTTTTGCGACAGGGGCGCATAGGCAAATGGTTCTCTGGAATTGGCCAGGAAGCCATTGCTGTGGGCAGTACATTGGCCATGCAACCCAGTGAATATATTTTGCCAATGCACCGTAATTTAGGTGTTTTTACTACACGAGATATTCCCCTTTCGCGCTTAATGGCACAGTGGCAGGGAAAGGCGTCGGGCTTTACAAAGGGCCGCGACCGTTCTTTTCATTTTGGGACGCAGGAATATAAGATCATTGGGATGATATCACACCTGGGGCCGCAAATGGCATTGGCTGATGGCATTGCACTTGCTGATGTATTAAGCAAACGCAGCAGGGCAACCCTGGTTTATACTGGCGAGGGTGGCACCAGTGAGGGTGATTTTCACGAGGCCTTAAATGTAGCGTCGGTTTGGAACCTGCCGGTTATTTTTTTAATAGAGAATAATGGCTACGGACTTTCTACTCCGGTTAATGAACAGTATAATTGTGAACACCTTAGTGATAGGGCAATTGGTTATGGAATAGAGGGAAGAAGAATAGATGGTAACAATATATTAGAAGTATATCATACTATTGATGAACTGGCTAATGATATACGCCAAAACCCACGACCAATTTTGCTGGAATGCATGACTTTCAGGATGCGGGGACACGAGGAGGCGTCGGGTACTAAATATGTCCCCCAAAATTTATTTGATGAGTGGAAGGAAAAAGACCCCATCGCCAATTTTGAGCAGTTTTTATTGAATGAGGGAGCTCTTACACCCGAATCAATTCAGATAACAAAAAAGGGTTTTGCTACTTTGATCGATATTGAGATCGAAAAAGTATTTAATGAACCCGATATTATACCCGATATAACTACCGAGGTAGCCGATATGTACCAGCCTTACAACTTTACAACTTTACAACCAACCGGCAATAAAACAACCAACCGGCGATACATTGATGCGATAAGTGACGGATTACGGCAGGGCATGCGTAAATACGAAAAACTGGTGATAATGGGCCAGGACATAGCTGAATATGGAGGTGCTTTTAAAATAACCCAGGGCTTGGTAGAAGAGTTTGGCAGGGAAAGAGTGCGGAATACACCCATTTGCGAATCGGGCATTGTGGGGGCGGCAATGGGGCTATCCATAAATGGGTATAAATCTGTAGTTGAGATGCAATTTGCCGATTTTGTAACCTGCGCCTTTAACCAGGTGATCAACAACCTTGCAAAAACACATTACCGCTGGGGTGAGAATGTTGATGTGGTAATACGCATGCCCACAGGAGCGGGAACAGGAGCCGGCCCATTCCATTCGCAAAGTAACGAAGCCTGGTTTACTAAAACACCGGGGCTAAAAGTGGTTTACCCTGCTTTCCCATCGGATGCAAAAGGTCTGTTGCTTGCCGCTATTGAAGACCCTAACCCGGTAATTTATTTCGAGCATAAATATTTGTACCGTAGCATCAACGAGGGTATACCTGACGACGATTATGTAATTGAGATAGGAAAAGCCAGGGTGGTACAGGAGGGAAACCAAGCCAGTATTATCACTTATGGTTTGGGTGTTCATTGGGCTATTGAATATGTTAAAAAACACAGCGATATATCTGTAGAGATTATAGACCTGCGAAGCCTGCAACCCTGGGATAAAGAAGCTGTTGAAGCCAGCACGAAAAAGACAGGCAGGGTATTGATATTACACGAAGACACGTTAACCAGTGGCTTCGGCGGTGAGATTGCCGCTCATTTAGCCGAACATTGCTTTAGCTCGCTTGATGCGCCCATTATGCGTTGTGCCAGCATGGATACAGCTATACCTATGAATAAGGCTTTGGAAGACCAGTTTTTAGCAAAGGCACAGTTAGAAGGAATGATGGAGAAATTGTTGAAATATTGATCAGGTTTTAACCAAATGCCCCGAATCGTAGAGATCAAATGTTGGTAGAAAAATAAGATTATCCCTCCACCAACTCCACCTCAGCAATAGGGCTAAAAAGATAAACACGTTTTGTTTTAATCTCTGTGCACTTATAGCGTTTTCGTAATTTTTCTTCCTTGCGGAATATACGACCATTCTTTAATTTGAACAGGACATTCATGGGCACTTTTTCAACTGTGAGGTGAGCTTCCGATTTTGGAGCATCGTAGAGGCGCAAAGATTTGTACAGGTGCAAATCAGTACAGCTTGATGCTGCGGGATTATTCAAATACCGTACTATAGCATGCTTCACTTCCGGCGGGAAGATCTCCTTTTCAAAAAAGGGTTGCATCATTTTTTTGAAATTTGCTTTCCATTCGGTGCCATGTGGTTTTGCTTTGTGCTTATGTTCATTCCAGGTATGCAGGTGAGCAAACTCATGCACGGTAGTTACCAGGAAGGCATAAACATTCAGATCGAAATTTACAGAGATGCGATGGCCTTTACCGGCATGTGGCGGGCGGTAGTCGCCAAATTTGCTGTTCCGGTTGCGCGAAATTTTAAACTCACATTTAAAGTAATCAATCCAGCGGCCTATCAATGGAGCGGCCTCGGGCGGAAGATACCTTTCTAATACTTTTATTTTATCCAATTTTACCTCTATGCAAAAATACCTATTTAAGGCGAAAGACGAAAGCAAAAAGGCGAAAGGCAATAGGTAAAAGATGTTTAAGGGAAAATCATTGGTATGAGTATAACCACCCTTTTACCTTTCGCCATTGCCTTTTTACTTCAACAAATGATAAGTTATAAAACTGGCCAGATAGGCCAACACCGTCATATAAGCGAATTGTGAGGCTGGCCAGCGCCAATCTTTGGTTTCCCGGTAAACAACGGCCACCGTGCTTGCACATTGCATAGCGAAGGCGTAAAACATCATTAGCGAGAAAGCAACAGCAACTGTAAATACAGGGTCGCCGTTGGGGGTTTTGGCTGCATGCATTTTTTGCTGCACCGATTCCATCTTTTCCGCATCGCCATCAACACTATAGATAGTAGCCATGGTGCCCACAAATACCTCGCGGGCTGCAAATGAAGTGATGAGTGCAATCCCTATTTTCCAGTCGAAACCAATTGGTTTTATCGCCGGTTCAATGACGTGGCCAAGCATCCCGGCGTATGAATTTTCAAGTTTCTCCGAAGCCT
>JAQBOK010000151.1 GCA_028288085.1 Mucilaginibacter sp. | reverse complement strand
TCTTCTCCTTTTTCGCCTAATTCTACGATATCACCCTTTTTAAACAGGATAGCCTGGAGTGTTTCCTGCCAAACGGGTTTCTGGCGTAACAAAAACTCAAGGTCCATTCCAAAATGCTTAAATTCTTCTTTTTGGGCATTTTGCATAATAGCTTTTGCCTGCTTATCTTTTTCAACGGATATCCGCTGCTCGTACCAGTTGATGGCCTCAGCTTCCTCGGTTAAGGAAACGATCATGCGTGCAAACGTCCTGGTTTTATCAGATAATTCTTCTACTGGTTCGTGGTATTGATCAAAGCCCATAATTTTCTTTTAGAGTATAAAAGAAAATTATGAGTTTTTGTTTTGTATAATCCGGTGGGATCTTAGTTAGCTTCTTTTATTGCCACAAGAGGCACAAAATGAAGCTAATAGGCTTCTATAAGGCTTGCCGCAATTCTCACATAACGGGCCATACAGGACGATGTTGTGATGCATAATTGCATTAGGTACTGTTTCACCAAAACCCGTTAAGCCATTATAATAATCTAACAATAGCTTAAATCTGTCGGAATTTGTATTCTTAAATCTTAGACTATACTGCCCTTGTGCTATTTTAAATTCTTCATCATCAAGCACTGGTACATCATCTTACACCGCCAGCACCAAAGAACATTCAACTTTAAGCTTCTACCACTTCATTAACCACTCCCGGCCTGCCATTCTTAAATGCAGCACGTGGTTTTAACCCCAGCAACTCAAACATGGCTATATCTGTATCAAATGAAGGGTTGGGGGTAGTCAATAGTTTTTCACCTGCAAATATAGAGTTAGCCCCGGCCATAAAGCAAAATGCCTGTTCAACCAAAGTCATTTCTGTGCGTCCTGCTGATAGGCGCACAACAGTTTTAGGCATAATAATCCGCGTGGTAGCTATCATACGCACCATATCCCAAACGGATACTCTTGGTTGATCTGCCAACGGTGTCCCTTTTATAGGAACCAATGCATTAATCGGTACTGACTCTGGGTGTTTTGGCAGATTGGAAAGTGTTTTAAGCATAGATATGCGATCTTCCACTGTTTCGCCTAAACCGATGATACCTCCGCTGCAAACTGTTATTTTGGCCTTCCGCACATGCTCTAAAGTCTTTAGGCGATCATCATAAGTACGGGTAGTAATAATACGTTTATAATCATCTTCAGAGGTATCCAGATTGTGGTTATAAGCATATAAACCAGCATCGGCTAAACGCTGTGCCTGCCCTTCAGTAAGCATACCCAGGGTACAACACACTTCCATATCCAGTTCATTCACCGCTTTCACCATCTCTATCACTTTATCAAAATCACGGTTATCGCGTACTTCGCGCCATGCTGCACCCATGCAAAGTCGCGATGCTCCGCCTGCTTTCGCTTTTTCGGCAGCTGCTATTACTTCATCTTTGGGCATTATCGCGTGCACATCCACACCCGTATTGTAACGTGCGGCCTGAGGGCAATAAGCGCAATCCTCCGGACATCCACCTGTTTTGATGGATATCAGCGAACTGATCTGAACTTCGGAATAATCTTTATTTTCACGATGTATGGTCGCTGCCTGGTAAATCAGGTCGAGCAGAGGGGTGTGATATATCTCAGCGATTTCTTCTTTTGTCCAGTTGTTTCTCGTTTCTGTCATGGATAATCTGTTTAACGGGCAAATTTATAATAAAAGCTTTATTCAGTTCAATGATGTAGCAAAAGTTTAGTTGCAAACCACAGCGGCAATAAAAATCCTGCGCAGTCTGTAAAGGTAGTAATGATGATGGAAGATGCCACAGCAGGGTCTATTCCTACTCTTTTTAATACTAACGGAATAGATGCGCCCGTTAAACCAGCTACAATGAGGTTGCCCGTCATGGCTAAAAATAGCACAAGTCCAAGTAGAGGGTCGGCATCATAAAACAAGGCTATAAAAAAAACGATCACTCCATTAGCGGCGCCGTTTATCATACCTACCAAAAATTCTTTTAAAACGGTGTTATAAGCCTGACTATCGGTAAGGTCTGTTAATGAGATACGCCTTACTGTTACTGCCAGGGCTTGCGTGGCAGCATTGCCGCCCATGCCCGCTATGATAGTCATATAGGCTGCCAGTATTGGGAGTTGTGAAACAGTAGAATCAAAATGCCTGATAATGGAGGCCGCCAAATAGGCTGTGCCTAAATTAATAACCAGCCAGGGCAGACGGCTTTTTACCGCATCTTTCCAGTTACCGCTTAATTCTTCATCTTCTGATACTCCGGATATCTTTAAAATATCTTCAGTGCTCTCCTGCTCCAATACATCAATAATATCATCAACGGTAACCCTGCCAAGCAGCTTCATGTTATCATCAACAACAGGGATAGTTGTTAAATTATATTGTTGGATCAGGTCAGCCACATCCTCCTGGTCTAGATCAGCTTTAACATAAACAAAATCCTTAATAACCAGGTCACCTACTCTCGCGTGGGCTGGGGCTTTGATTATAGATTTAATAGATAATATCCCCTGTAATATGTCATGGTCATCAACCGCGTAAATGGTATAAAATTCTTCCATTTCTTCTGATTGGTGAATGATCGCATCCAACGCCTCTTTTTTATCAAGCTTGATATTTACCTTAATAACAGCCGAGTTCATCAAACCACCGGCCGTATCCTCGGCATAACTCATCAACGCCCTGATGTTGGTGGCATCCTCCTGGTCAATATCTTCTAATATTTCCTTCTGTTCATCCTCATCAAGCTGCGAAATAATATCGGAAGCATCATCGTAGTCAAGTTCCTCAACTATTTCTGAACGTTTCTCGGGATGCAAGTTAATCAGCAATTCCCCCGGGTCCTGCTCTTCATCCATTTCGGATATTACTTCAGAGGCTATGTCTGAAGGAAGAATGTTGATGATCTTTTCTCTGGCTTCGAGCGGTAGTTTTTCAAAAAGTATGGCAATCTCCGACGCATGATACTCTTTCAGAACTTTCTCTAATTCAGCATCATCGCTCTCCAGCGCTGCTTTAATTCGCTCAAGGTCGGCTTTATTGATTTCAAACGATTGCATACCCGACTAAAATACATAAATATGCTGCAATAGATAATAAAAAATGAAGAAAATCAGAATACTGTGACTAAATACTATAATCGTATTTAACCTTTACCGAAGGTAGTTTTTGCAGCTTTGCAAGTGCCTGGTTAACCAGCATTTTACGGATAGAAACTTGTATAGAACAGCTATTATCAAACTGCTGTTGTATAATATCAAGTGTATCTTCTTTAATTATCCGCATCACATCATTCATCTGCAAATAATCAAATACTATGGTATAAACATCGTTCACAGTTTTTTCAATGATGATAGCTTCATTAAGCGCCAGTTCAGTTGCTGTACGATAGGCATTTATCAATCCGGGTACACCCAGCAATGTTCCGCCAAAGTATCTTACTACTACTACTGCTGCATTAGTCAAATTGCGTGATAATAAGGTGTTCAATATAGGCCTGCCCGCAGTGCCTGATGGCTCTCCATCGTCATTGATCCGAAAAACTGAACGATCAGTACTCCACCGCATTGCCCAACAATGATGATTAGCCTTAGGGTTTTCCTTTTTCAGCTCGGCAACAATGCTTTTTATATCCTGATCTGTAATAATGGGATAAGCATAAGCAAGAAATTTGCTGCCCCGGTCACGAAATATGCCTTCTGAGGGTTTTTCAATCGTTAAATAAGTATCTTCAAAAAGCATTAATTTCAGGAAAATATTTTCTGGAAGAATTCCGGGTAGTAAATAACAACGATGGCGATAATAGCCAAAACAATGCCTGCTTTATTTAATCTGCTTAATCTCTCTTTAAATACAAATAAACCTACAATGGTTCCTAAAGTAATTACGCCGATATTCATTGCCGAGAAAACAATTGATGGATTATTAGCCAAAACCTGGTGCGCCTTAATATAAAAAAGGATGTTACCAAAATTGGCTATTCCCAATATCCAGCCAAAAACGATGTGTGGCCATGAAAATTTTATTTTTTTAGTGCTTAACAGGTAAAACAACCTCAACAGAGATATTACAAAGGCGAGTATGAAAATAATAAAAAGGGAGGTGGCGAAAGGAACAGCCTTAAATGCAGCTACTTGTTTCAATAAAATATCAATTACACCCATACCCACAAATACTACCAGTAAGTAGATCCATGAATTGCCCGACTTCCTTCCGTTAAGATCTCTTTTCCCCCATGGTATCGAACAAATGATCGCTGCAAAACCAAGTGCAATTCCAATAACTCTGATCAATGTCGGCTTTTCGCCAAACAACAAAAAAGCAGCAACCAGCGGTATAAATAAAGATAAGCGTTGTGCAACATCAGTTCGCACGATGCCGGTATTTTTTACGGCCGCGGCTATCACAATAAAAAGCGCAGGGAATAAAAAGCCCAATAAGGTATAATTAAGCAATGGCGCGGCTTGAAGATGAGGTAATTGCGGCCTGTAAATTACCCAGGTCAACAAAATAGCTATTGAATAGTTCCATGTTATTGCCTGGAAAACATCAATTTGATAACGCCTGGCAAGTTTTAGAAATATGGAAACAACAACGCTAAAGCAAATACTTAAAAAAACGTAAAACATTAATTGCCAGATTTATTATATAAAATTTTTAAACGGTCCGTGCCCGATAAAACTTCTTCCCCCGCAATTCCTGCAATGCACGGTGCCTTTATCCCATGCCCCAAAACTACCGGCCCGGTAAATATCCTGGCTTCGTCCCACAATTCTGCTTCAATAAAAGTATTCAGCGTATGCGCGCCCCCCTCTATGATAACCGATTGTATATCCTGCAAATAAAGCTGAAATAAAATGTATTGTGGTACAAAACGGTCGAAATCTTCAAGGGCAATATACTTAATATTACCTTCAATATCAGTTTTGATCTCGTTGAATATCAAAGTTTCAACACTTTGGTCGTAAATATGGAATTCAGCATTTAATTCCAGTTTACGGTCAATCACTACTCTTTTGGGCGATCTGCCGGGCCAGTAGCGTACATTAAGCCTGGGATTATCTATCATTGCAGTATTTTTTCCAACCAATACTGCATCTTCTTCGCTGCGCCACCTATGCACCATTTTTCTCGATTCGTCCCCGGTTATCCAATACTGGCGCTTGTTTGCCGGGGCAAAAAAGCCGTCATTGGTTTGAGCCCATTTTAAAATAATGTATGGCCTTCGCTTTTGTACACGAGTAAAAAAACGCCGGTTTAACCACCTGCATTCCTCTTCAAGCACGCCGTTGACCACCTCAATGCCAGCATCTTTCAGTTTCTCAATGCCCTTCCCATTTACCTGTTCAAACGGATCGCGGCAACCTATCACTACTTTTGGAATTTGATGCTTAATGATCAGATCAGCACAAGGTGGAGTTTTGCCGTAATGCGCGCAAGGTTCTAATGAAACATATATGGTGGCGTTTTTTAGTAGTTTCCCTGCATTATCAAAACGAGCCAGAACCTGGCTCACAGCGTTTACCTCGGCATGTGCCTGCCCGTATTGCTGATGATAGCCCTCACCTATTATAAATCCCTCATGAACTATCACGGCTCCAACCATAGGGTTGGGACTCACGCTGCCTGCCCCTAAGGCCGAGAGTTCAATACAGCGGTGCATGTATTTTTCATGTAAGGTCATAGTGCAAATATAGAGATTGGTGATTAGAGATTAGTTTGTTTCTTTGCTGTATGAAAACTGTTAAGGACGTTTCATCGGCATTTCGCAGTGAGTTGGCGGCATTGTACGATACCAGGGAAATTGATTCGCTGTGCATGATCCTATTAGCTGATATTTCAGGAACATCATCTGCCAAGATCAAAGCCTTTCCAGAATTGGAAATACCATTGGAACAGGCTGAACCAATAGATAAAATCCTCGCCAGACTAAAAACGGGCGAACCCATCCAATACATCTTAGGTTATACCGAATTTTATGGATTAGAATTTAAAGTCAATCCGTCAGTATTGATCCCCCGTCCTGAAACTGAGGAATTGGTGCAGTGGGCTATTTCATCAGTTGGCAATAAACAGTTGGTAACAAACAATATTCTGGATATAGGTACAGGCAGCGGATGTATTGCTATTAGCCTTAAAAAAAATCTTGATGCACAAGTTTCAGCAATAGATATTTCACCAAACGCCTTACAAACTGCCAAAGAGAATGCTGAACTAAATAATGTTAGCGTCAACTTTATTGAGGCAGACATATTAAATTTAACCAACCACTCACTACTCACCACTCACTATTCGCTCATCATCAGTAATCCGCCTTACGTTACCCTGGAAGATAAGAAGCAGATGCACACGAACGTAACCGATTTTGAACCACACACAGCGCTTTTTGTACCCGAGAATGCCCCCTTGATATTTTACAAAGCTATTGCCGATTTTGCGGCTGATCATCTTGAAAAAGGTGGCCTTTTATTCTTCGAAATCAATGAAAGTTATGGTGAACAAATAGTTGAGCTATTAAATAATAAGTCATTTAAAAACATTGAGTTAAGAAAAGATATGAACGGAAGATATAGGATGATAAAAGCTAGTTTCGAATAAACAAAATCGCAGCAAATCCGTTACTCAAAACTACTAACTCAATTCCTGGGATGAAAAGATATAATAGTCTCTTTCAAATACTCCCTGTCCAAATGAGTATAGATCTCTGTTGTGGTAATACTTTCATGCCCCAGCATTTCCTGTACTGCTCGAAGGTCAGCTCCACCCTCAACCAGGTGTGTTGCGAATGAATGCCTGAGTGTGTGCGGACTAATAGATTTTTTTATCCCTGCCATTTCGGCCAACTGTTTGATCAGCATAAAAATATATATCCGGCTAAGCCTTGATCCCCTTCGGTTCAGAAAAACAAGGTCCTCTTCGCCTCTTTTTATCGCTGTGTGCACCCGCACATCCCCTATCCATATTTTCAGGGCCTTTACCGCTTCCCCGCCAATAGGCACCAGTCGTTCTTTGCTGCCCTTGCCTACTACTTTAATAAATTCTATATCGAGGTACAGGTTAGACAATTTTAGCTCTGTAAGTTCTGAAACCCGTAAACCACAGCTGTAAAGTACCTCAATAATGGCTTTGTTGCGTGCGCCATCCGGTCTTGAAAGGTCAATCGCAGCTATAAGCCTGTTAATGTCCAGGTAGCTTAAAGTATCCGGCAGTTTTCTTTGCTTTTTGGGCGACTCCAGTAATTCGGCAGGGTCATTTTTTATAATATCCTCAATCAGTAAATATTTATAAAAAGATTTGATGCCCGACAAGATTCTCGCCTGAGACGATGGTATCATGCCCAATTCATTCACCCAGGCAATAAAAAGCCGCAGGTCGGCAAGTGAAACTGCTTCCGGGTTCAATTTATTTACCTGGATATCCGCATATTGCTGCAACTTATCAATATCCCTGCTGTAGGCCTCTATTGAATTGTCTGCGAGCCCTTTTTCCAGTTTAAGGTAAGCTTGAAAACCTTTTATCGCCGATCTCCAGTCCAATTGATTTTGGTTTTAATGTTTTATAGTTAAGTTTGGGCTAATGAATATACAAATCATCAACGGCCCTAATTTAAATTTGCTTGGCGTTCGCGAGAAATCCATTTATGGCGACAGCAGTTTTGACGACTACCTGAACGAGTTGCGCAAACGTTATACAAACATCACCATAAATTATTACCAAAGTAATGTGGAAGGCGAAATTATTAATAAACTGCACGATGTTGGTTTTAGTTATGATGGTATTGTTTTAAATGCCGGCGCTTATACACACACTTCAGTTGCCATTGGCGATGCTATTGCAGGCATTAACACACCTGTTGTAGAAGTACATATATCCAACGTTTACAAACGTGAGGAATTCAGGCACAAATCTTTGCTTGCTGCCAATTGCAAAGGTGTAATTGCAGGTTTCGGTCTCGATTCATATCGATTGGCTATTGAAAGTTTTTTGTAAGAATATTATATTTAGGTTTTATTTATTGCTGACCATTGACATTTACCCCATGTACAAATCATTAAAAGTAACTGCATTAGCTTTATTGGTCCTTTTTACTTTTTCCGTTCAGTACAGTTTTGCCCAAACCAAAAAGAAAAAGCCTAAGTCTTTAAGAGAAACCGAAAGAAAATTAAAGCATTCGCGCGATTCGCTTTTGCAAAGCATAAGCAAAACTGACACTTCAATAAATAGTTTAATACAAAGATTGGAGCAATATAAAACCACGTTTAATCAAATAAACAATTCATTAGCTGACGGGTTAGATACAGCTGATGAAAGCCAGCAACTACCCATTTATATAAAAAGGATAGGCAAGATACAGTCCCTTGCTAACACAAAAAAATCAAGTACACTACGTTATTTATTTATTTTAAGGGATAATCTTGACCGAATGCAGGATGACCTGGAAGGCTGGCAGTCAGACTTGGATGACGTAAATACTAAGTTAGTTCAAAATCAGCACGATATATTAAAGTTCACCAGTGATTCACTGTTAAAGATCATACCTACTGATAGCCTCTTGAAATACACCTATTTAACCCAACTTAAGGAAGTTAAAGGTCTTTGGCGTAAAACAGATTCTGCTAACCGCGGCAATCTCTATAAAGTAAACCTTTTACAAAACAAAGTAACCACAGCTTACTCAAATATCCTGGATGCTACTGACCAGATTGATACAAAAATAAAAAGATTTGCCACCAGGGCCGAGTCTGGCGAATTTGGCTATATCTGGGAAAATAACACTCAATACGGTGATATAAACACAGCATTAAACGGCACAATAAGGCTTAACAAAATACAGCTTGGCTTTTTTATTAGCAATGAAACCGTAATGCACCTTATCGCATTATTGTTCCTGGTTTTAGTTGCTGTCTGGATAGGTTATAACAGGTTAAGGGCAGCAGGGCAAAGCGAGCATCCCGAAACTATCCAGGAGCACATCAACTTTATTTATGCAAATCCTATAGTCTCAATAATATTAATAGCAACAGCTATTGCACCTTACTTTTATGGTCACCCGCCTGTTATTTTCCTGGAAACTTTTTTCCTTATATCGTTGGTATGTACCCTGTTGCTTGTAAAAAAGAGTTGCCCAAAATCATTATTTAATTTTCTGCTTTTATTATTTATTGTGGCTTTGATTTATAGCCTGAGCAATTTATTGGTACAAATCACCAATTTTGACAGGCTGCTTATTTTATTAATGAGCATCATTTCCATATTTATAGCGATATGGTTTTACAAAAAAGTAAATAAAGCGCCCGAGGGTCATATTCCAAATACCCGGCTTGTATTGAAAATATTTATTGCATTGCAATTTTTGTCGCTAATACTAAATATTGCGGGCAGGTTTAGTTTGGCCAAAATATTAGGGGTAACAGCTGTTTTTAATTTGTGGATGGCCTTGAGCCTTTACTTTATTATTCAAATCATCATACAAGGGATATTCCTTCAGTTTCATACCAAAAAAGAGGAAAATACCTTTGTTACCTGGATCGATTACAATATTTTACAAAAGAAATTTAAAAACACGCTGAATATCTTTGCCACTTTGCTTTGGCTTTTTTATCTGCTCCAGAATTTAAACATTGATGATTGGGTACGTGATAATACAACAGATCTTTTAAATCAGTCGCGCACTATTGGTGGCGCCTCATTTACCTTTGGAGGCTTTGTTATCTTCATTATTGTTATCTGGCTATCGTCCTTGCTGTCAAAAGTGATCAGCTACTTTTATGATATTTCTGCACAGCATGCCAATGATATATCAGCCTTAAAAAAGAAAAACCGGGCTTCAACCCTTTTGATCAGGATCGGTGTATTTACAGGTGGTTTTCTCCTTGCTGTAGCAGCATCCGGCTTTCCATTAGATAAACTAACTGTTATCCTTAGCGCCTTTGGTGTTGGTATTGGCTTTGGATTGCAAAATGTTACGAATAACCTGGTGTCGGGAATGATACTGGCATTTGAAAAACCAATACAGATAGGCGATATTATTGAGGTGGACAGCAAATCAGGGACCGTTAAAGAAATTGGGATCAGATCAAGTAAATTAACTACCAGCGATGGCGCAGAGGTGATTATTCCAAATGCCGATATGATATCGCATCATGTTACAAACTGGACAATGAGCAGTACCAGTCGTCGTATCGAAATATTGATCAGCGTTGTTTATGGTTCTGATATAGAAAAGGTTAGAACATCATTAACTGAAATGTTATCTAAGAGAGATGACATTATGACAAACCCGTTGCCTTCAGTATTTGTAAATAATATTACCGACAAATCGGTTGATTTCCGAATACTTGTCTGGACGGCTGACCTGTCAACATCCAATACAGTAAAAAGCCATATTTTGGCAGATATTTATAACATTTTTAACAGAGACGATATTAAGACACCCGCTAAATAGTTTGGCTAATAAAAATTATCGGCCTCAAGCGAGCTAAATGTTCTTTTCTTTTTGATAAAGAAATCCCAAACGATGCTTCGTTTGTACATTCCTTTAAGGCTTGGAAGATTGCTCCTTTTAATTGTTTTTGGCCCGCGTTGAAAGATATGTAATACAAAATTTTGATGCGCCCGGCTTATCGCCCAGGCATCTTTTCGTTTACCTTCATTTAAGAAACGTACTATTGCCAACAGATCCATCCAAAACCGCATAAAAATAACAGCCGTTGCCCGCAGAAATGAGAGGTTATTTTTAAGCAAGAGCAGGTTATTCCTGAAGTTGAGATATGTTTTAAAAGGATTTTCAGTATTTAATGTTCCACCGCCAACATGGTAAACTTCTGACTGGGCACAATACATTATTTTATAGCCCATATTTTTCAAACGCCAGCATAGATCTATTTCTTCCATGTGCGCAAAAAAGCGCTCGTCAAACCCGCCTGCCAGTCCCCAGCAATCTTTTTTAACAAACATGGCTGCGCCTGATGCCCAAAACACTTCACCCGATTGTTCGTACTGCCCTTTATCTGCTTCTATTTCATAAAACATACGTCCGCGGCAAAAAGGATAACCAAAACTATCAATAAATCCTCCGGCGGCGCCAGCATGTTCAAAATGGTCTTTTTCTGCAAATGATTTTATTTTAGGAGCTGCAGCCGCTATCATTGAATCACTTTCCATTAATGCTATCACAGGTTCTATCCAACCATTATGCACCTCTACATCAGAATTAAGTAAGATGAAATAATCAGCTTCAACTTGTTTCAATACCCGGTTGTAACCACCGGTAAAGCCATAATTCTGATCGTTTTGAATAATCTTAACAGTGGGAAAGTTATTCTTTAAAAAATCCACAGACCTGTCTGTCGAGCCATTATCGCCCACAATTATATCCAGATCGGGCCATGTAGAGGCCAGTACAGAAGGCAGAAATTCACTAAGGTGTTTTATACCGTTCCAGTTTAAAATTACTACGGCAACTTTAGGCGTATTTGTCATTTAGTATTTATCATTCTACCGTAGTCAGTAATCTTTGTGCAATTATAAATTTTTAGTTGGATATTATTCAATGATAAGAAATACTCTGGACTATTAACTAATCAACAATGGCATTAGCAATATCTTCTGGCTTAAATTTCCAACGGCGGTGTGACCACAACCAATACTGCGGTTCTTCCCTTATCACCTTTTCAAGATAGTGTACATGCGCTTTTGTAATTTCGTAAGGGTCGGTTTCTTTCGAGTTTTCAATTAATGGAACGGCGGTATAAGAATAGTATCCCCTTTTTATCCTCCTCATATCATAAAAAACCACCATGCAATCAAATGATCTCGCCATTTTCTCCGGGCCCAAAAATACGGCTGTGGGCTGGTTCAAAAAAGTGGTGAAATAGACTGCTTCGTGTTTAACAGGCGTCTGGTCTCCTAACAGGACAGTAATAGTGGCCTCATTTTTAAATTCAACCATTTTACGAAGTACCATTTTCATAGCTACGGGTATGCCTCTGAAGCGTGAGCGGGTCTTAATAAAAAATTCATCAAAAATAGCGCTTGATAATGGCTTATAAATGATCATAAACTTCTTTTTTGTAACAGCAGTTACGTTTAATGCGGCCATTTCCCAATTACAATAATGCCCGGCAACAGCAATTATGCTTTTATCAATATCAAGCAATTGTTGCACAATGTTGGGGTTAGTGGGGATTACCCGCCTACTTAATTCTTCAGGAGAAATACTGATCATTTTTATGGTCTCCACCATCAGATCGGCAAAGTATTTGTAGAATTTCCGTTCAATATCGTGCCGTTCCTCCACAGTTTTTTCGGGAAAAGCATTTTGCAGATTTAGCTGAACCACTTTTTTTCGATAACCTACAACATAATAAATAATGATAAACAGGATATCTGATATAAAGTACAAAAACCAAAAAGGCAATAACGAGATCAGGTACAAAAAGAATACACCTAAATGTGAAAGCCCTTTTTTTATCATTATTTTATCCGAATTTTGAACACAAACATAGAATATATGATTGAGAAAGGCACTGTACTGCCCATGTTTTATCTGCCGCCGGTTGAATATTTTACACAGTTAAATATTTACAACCCTGATATTGTGATAGAAAGGCACGAGCATTTTCCCAAGCAAACCTATCGTAACCGTGCTAATATTTACTCACCCGATGGCTTACTCACACTTGTTGTTCCCGTAGTGCGTGGCTCCAAGGTGCACAAACCGATAAAGGATGTAAAAATAAGCTATGATTTTAACTGGCAACGATTACATTGGATGGGTTTACAAAGTTGTTATCGCCGTTCGGCTTATTTTGAATATTACGAGGATGAATTCGCCCCCTTTTATGAAACAAAAGAAACTTTCTTATTTGATTATAATGAGAAGTTGCTGCAAGTGATATTAAAACAATTAAAGATAAAAACAACTATTAGCTATACAGAAAGCTATGAGGCGGAGTATCCCAATTTGGTTGATCTAAGGCAAAGCATTAATCCCAAAAAACTATTACCCTTTCAACAAAAACCATATTTCCAGGTTTTTGATGAGCGGCATGGCTTTATGAAAAATTTAAGCATCATTGACTTATTATTTAACCAGGGACCACAATCCCTTAATTATTTATAAATGAGTAACCAAGTAAAACGGATCCGTTATAAAACACAAAGGCAAAAGGTTAAAGTTGGAGAAACGCCTGGATCAATTACTATACCAGACGAAGCATTGAAACCAATAATAATGGTTTATAGCTATAACAACGATGAATTGGTGAGCTCGGAGGGTAAAAATCTTAAAGTAATACTTGAGCAATTTGAAAAATGCAGGAACCATACTCATTGGATACAAATTAAAGGATTAGGTGATGCCGAGCTAATAGAGCAGATAGGTGCGCACCTTGATATTAATCCGCTTGTACTTGAAGATATTGTAAATACACATCAACGTCCAAAATTTGATGAATATGATGACTATGTGTTTACCACAAGCCGGATTATACATTTTAACAAAGATAGTGAACTCGTAAATTGCCAGTTTTCGGTTTTAGTTAAAAAAAACATCATTATCAGTTTTGAAGAAACACATGAAGAATATTTTGAAGCAGTAAAAAACCGTCTTAAAGCAGGTAAAGGTGCTATTCGTACTGCCGGACCCGGATACATGTGCTATGCTTTAACAGATACCATTCTTGATAATTACTTTGTACTGATGGCCCAGATAGGTGATATGCTTGATGAGATTGAGGACCATTTATATAAGGATGCTGATAAAAGTGTTATGTATAATGCGCAGGCCATTAAAAGAATATTAATTATTATAAGGCGTGCCAGCTGGCCCGAAAGGGACAAGATCAATGAGATGATACGTACAGAGAATACGTTGATATTACCCGAAGTAAAAATATTTCTGCGGGATGCCTACGATCATTGTATCCAGATAATGGACCTGGTGGAGAATTACAAGGAAATCACATCAAGCATCATTGACTTGTACCTTTCAATGGTGAGCAACCGCATGAATGAGATCATGAAGGTACTAACCATCATATCGGTAATATTTATCCCGTTAACCTTTATAGCAGGCGTTTATGGGATGAATTTTGCAAGGGTTGACCCTGTTACAAATAAAGTGATGCCTGCTAACCTTCCCGAACTATATGCCCCGCATGGATATATTTATGCGTTGCTGGGCATGTTGGTTATTGCAGTAATACAGGTTATTATATTCTGGAAAAAGGGCTGGTTCAGTAAACTATGATCATACAAAAAATGTCCCAAAAATCGGGACATTTTTAATTTATTTCTGAAACTCTGGTTTTAATTCCGCTTTCTCCGCCTTTCTGAATTTCATAACTTTAGGTTCAGACACATTGGATATGTATGGGTTATCTCCGTGAAGCCTGTAATATCCCTGGTGATACTTTTCTGCAGGATAAAAAGCGGCAAAAGGAACTACCTGTGTAACTATGGGTTCGGTGTAATGCTTTGTACTGTTAACTTTTTTAATAATATCAAGTAAAATAGTCTTCTCTTCTGGTGTGCGGTAAAATGCTATAGAGCGGTAGTCGGTACCTTCATCCGGGCCCTGGCGGTTAAGTTCTGTTGGATCGTGTGCAAAAAAGAAGGCTTCTGCCAGTTTAGCGTAACTTATCACGTTTGGATCATAATATACCTGTACCACTTCCGCGTGGCCGGTTTCCCGTGAACTTACTTCCTCATAGGTCGGGTTCTTTTTTGCTCCACCCGCATAGCCGGATACAACTTTGTTTACGCCCTTTAATTCAGACATGGCCTCACTCATGCTCCAGAAACAACCACCACCAAAGGTAGCGAGTTTTTCACCGGCTTTGGGTTGTGGCACGGGTGCGAAATCGGTTGTGGATTGTCCGTTTGCACAACTCCAGAATAACAATAGTGCCAAAATGTACAATGATAATCTTTTCATAAATTTAATATTCACTTTCATAAACATACGCAAACATAGCAGTATAGGTTGTTTCCGTTCGTCATGAGTGAGTAATTATAGTTATTGCCTATCAGGATTTCTTAATGGCCATTTTTACCATTGTAAGTATGCTGCTCATCCCATTAATTTTTATCTCATAAACACTTGATAGCAACATGCCCATTTTACCCGGCGGAAATCCCTTGTTTTTAAACCATTCTAGGTAGGATACCGGCAAATCACATATCAGCGTACCTTTATATTTACCAAAAGGCATTTTGGTAATTACTATGTCGGTTAAAATTTTAGGATCTGGGCTTAAATTTTCCACCGTGCAAAACTACCATTATAATAAATATTCATGCAAGGGTAAAAATATAAAACACATAACTGAACCGGATGTTGTAACCATTACATTTGATAACTATGGAACAATTTGATGCAATATTAACAGGCTCCGATAGCCCGATAGAAGGAGTAGTTACCGAAACCAGTTTTGATGGCAGCCAGGCCTGGGACTTTAAATCAATAGATGAAACCTTACACCTTGTTATTGCCAGAAACCCAAGAGGCGGATGGGTAAGAGTTGATGGAACAGAACCTTATCTTTCTGGATGGATAGACGAACTGGCGGAATTGATAACAAAACAATAAATTATATTCCTCATATGGAAAAACGTGAATTAGGCAGATCGGGTATCAAAGTTGCCCCTTTCTGCTTTGGAGGCAATGTATTTGGGTGGACAGCAGACGAGCAAACCTCGTTTAATTTATTGGATGCTTTTGTTGATTCGGGATTAGATTTTATTGATACGGCTGATGTTTATTCTACCTGGGTACCCGGAAATAAAGGCGGAGATTCTGAAACAATAATTGGCAATTGGCTTAAAAGATCCGGAAAACGTAACGAGGTGATCATAGCTACAAAAGTAGGCAAGCCAATGGGGCCCGATAAAAAAGGCCTTTCTAAAGCATACATAACCAAAGCTGTTGAAGACTCATTAAAACGCCTGCAAACGGACTATATCGACTTGTATCAGTCACATGATGACGACAAGAATACACCTTTGGCCGAAACGCTGGAAGCTTTTACAGCTTTGATAAAACAGGGAAAAGTAAGAGCAATAGGAGCATCAAACTATGAGGCCGGCCGCCTTAAAGAAGCTTTGAAAGTAAGCAGCGATAACAATTTCGCATCATACCAAACCATGCAACCCGAATATAACTTATATGCCCGTGAAGATTATGAAAAAGAACTGGAAGCAGTTTGCCACGAAAACGGATTGGGTGTGATTACCTATTATTCTTTAGCCAGTGGGTTTTTAACTGGCAAGTATCGTTCAGAAAATGACATTTCGAAAAGTAGCCGAGGACAGGGAATAAAGAAATTTTTAAACCCGCGTGGTTATAAAATTTTAGCAGCATTAGATAAAATTGCAGCAGAATATGATGCCAACCCCGCCAGCGTAGCTTTGGCCTGGGTTATAGCCAGACCAGGCATTACAGCGCCAATAGCAAGCGCCACATCCACAAAGCAATTAAATGAAATAACTAAAGCGATATGGCTTAACCTGGCGCCTGATGCTATAAATCAATTAAATATTGCAAGCAGTTATTAACATAATATAACAATGAAAAACCACCCGCTATGCAAGGTGGTTGTTCATTTTATATAGAGTTTAGAACCTGCCCTGGCGATGATCGCCCCTTTCATCCCTATTATTGTTCTGGCGGACATTTTGGGCAAAATGTTGCTGGGTGTTTGTGTTACGGGAACGATTTTGATCATACTGACGATTGTCTACCCTCCTGTTTCCGTCAAAATTTTGCTGACCACGATTTTGATCATATTGACGGTTATTGTCAAACCTATGATCGTCTCTTCTGTATTGATCGTGGTTTAAGTTTGCATTAACATAATTTTCATGATTAAAATTACGCTCATTCCATCTGCCATTAAATGCTACCCCATTATATTGAGCCCTGTAGTAGTTATTATGCATAAAAGGCCTTGGTGCACGCACTTCAAATCTGCGTTCGTTGCGCCAGTCATAATTATGATATGCGCCTGGCAAATAAGCTGCCGACACCCATTGTCCACCATCATTATAATAATAGCATTGTTCTGGCACGCTGTAATAAGCATCTACATCCGGTAAGTAATAATAATCCTCGTCGCCGTCGTAATTAGTTGGTTCATTATACTCAACCGGTGTTTGTTGTTCAACTACTACCCTTGCAGGTTCATAAACCGGGCGGGCTCCGAAATGAAAACCTAAGCGTAATCTAATTTGTGCATTTGCAGTATTATAATATAAACCGCTCATCACTATTGCTGATATTAAAACTATCTTTTTCATATTATTTAAATTATTAAAAATTTATACAGTTATGACAATGCTTATCTGCAAAGGTTTAATATATCAATATAATAAATGAATAAGTTTCTATTATTAAAAATTTAATTTTGAATAGCCATACATTAACAGAATATAATTATTTTCTAAATGAATTTTTGATGAATAATACCAGCAAAGCAACTGACATATAAAAAACCATGTCATTGGATTGATACAAAACACATTTCCATTTTTGCTGTATATTCATTTAAATTTGACTTTCAAATACATACTGTCATGAAAAGAAAAATCTGGGGAACCATACTATTGCCAGTATTGGCAATTGCCGGAATATCATCGCTCGTTGCTTTAAAAAGTGACCTGCGTTCAAAACTTAACCATTATAACGCTCCAGCGGATAATGCAAGCCTTACACTTCAGCCTGGCTTTAGTGCAAGTGTAATTGCCGAAAATTTGGGGGCCGCACGTCATTTGTTTGTTACGCCCCAAGGCGAGATCTATGTAAAGCTACAAGGGGCCAAAGACGGAAAGGGCATCCTTCTATTACACCAGGCCAACGGCAAAGCCGAAGTAAAAGCAACCTTTGGCAATGGTGGTACGGGTATTTATGTTAAAAATGGCTATTTGTATGCCTCAACCGACGAAGAAGTATACCGTTATAAACTGAATGCCCAAAATGAAGTAGTAAATACCAATAAACCGGAGCTGATAGTTACGGGCCTTTTGAGCAGGCACGAGCATGAGGCAAAAGCCATTACGCTTGATAACGCTGGGCATTTATATGTTAACATAGGGGCGTACTCCAACTCCTGCCAGGTAAAGGACCGTCAAAAAGGGTCCATGGGTCAAAAAGGCTGCCCTATTTTAGATTCAGCGGGTGGTATATGGCAATTTAGCGCCAGTAAACCTAACCAGCACTACGGAGACGGTATACGCTATGCAACTGGTTTAAGAAATGTTGTAGGACTTGACTGGAACAAGCAGCTTAACCAGCTTTTTGTAATGCAACACGGGCGCGATCAACTGCACGATTTGTTTCCTCAATATTATGACACAAAACAGTCAGCAGAGTTACCGGCTGAATGTTTATATGCTATAAAGAAAGGCGATAATGCCGGCTGGCCATATATGTACTACGACCAGATACAACATAAAAAAATATTAATGCCTGAATATGGCGGTGACGGAAAAAAAGAGGGCGGACAAACTGCTATCAATCCGGTTGCTGCTTATCCGGGTCACTTGGCCCCTGATGGATTACTATTTTATACAGGTACACAATTCCCAGCTAAGTATAAAAACGGCGCTTTTATAGCCTTTCACGGTTCGTGGAACAGGGCGCCCGAACCTCAGGCAGGTTACTTTGTGGTTTTTCAACCATTTAAAAATGGCAAGCCTTTTGGTAAATGGGAAGTTTTCGCCAACGGCTTTGCAGGCACCGCCGAACAAACAGCCGCTGGTCGTGCAGTACATCGCCCATGCGGGTTGGCACAAGGACCAGATGGTTCTTTATATGTAAGTGATGATTCAAAAGGTTCAATTTACAAGATCACCTATAAAAAATAATGATTGGATTTAAAAAAACAGCGCTATTTCTTATATCGATAGTGGCATTATATTCCTGTTCGCATTCTTCAAATAAAAAGGTATCTGCTGCTGATCTGGGTAAATCTGTCGCAGCAGGGCAGTTGATTTACACACAGAATTGTGCGTCCTGTCACCAGGTTGATGGAGGCGGTGTTCAGCACATGAACCCTCCTCTTAATAAAACAACATACGTTTTGGGTGATAAAACTGAGTTAATAAAAATCGTATTGAACGGATTTAATAAGAATGTAGATATCAACGGCGGTACCTATTCAAACGTAATGGCCTCGCATGATTTTTTAAAGGACCAGGAAATTGCGGATGTGCTAACTTATGTTCGAAATAGCTTTGGTAACAAGGCTGACGCCATTACCGTGGATGAGGTGAAGGATGTAAGAGCTGCGAATAAAAAGTAAATTTTAATGCCATTTCAAATCTATCCTGTGGTAGGCAGTTTTGAAATGGCATTGATTAAATACTATCAGACAATAATGCGTCATCATCAGATTCACTATTGTCCTTTTTAGTTTTAATAAGGTAGTTATCCATCAATTCACTTTCAGATATCACCAAGCTAAAATCATCCATTTTTACCCCATCTTCAAAAGGGAAAACGGTATACCCTTTCTTGTCGGCATCATATTCGCCTACTTCAAAAAGTTCAACCTGGTCTTTTTCTTTTATTATTGATCCCTCTGTTAATTGATAGGCATCAAGAATAGATTCGAAATTTCCGTTTTTCATATTTTAATTTATTTAAGATGTTTTAATCCATAAATTCTTTATTCGTGTAAATAATGGTCCAGACAAGTCTACCCAAACCAGTCAAAAAGATCATTTTGCTTTAAAGCTGATTTTTTTTGTTGGTCTAAATCTTTTATGATCTTCCCCTCACCCATCTGGATAATTCGATTACCATAATTATAGGCATCCTTTAAATTATGGGTGATCAGTATAGCAGTCAGTTTAAAATCTTTCACCAGCTTGTCCGCTGTTAGCATTACCACCTCGGCCGAACGCGGGTCAAGGGCCGCCGTAGGTTCGTCAAGCAGCAACACTTTGCAGCTATCCATTACGCTCATCAGAAGCGTTAACGCCTGCCTCTGTCCTCCAGACAAAGTCCCCATGGGTTGTTCCGTCTTATTTTCAAGCCCCATACCCAGTGTCTCTATCTTTTCCTTCACCTGTTTTTTAAACTTTTCATCCACGCCAATTGATAGCCCTTTTGATTTAGTGCGGATAGCCGCTAATCTAAAATTGTCTAAAATACTCAGATCAGGAGCTGTGCCGCTTAAAGGATTTTGAAAAACACGTGCAATCCATTGGCTTCGGTTATAATCGCGCAGTTTAGTTACATTATGTCCATCAATATGGATGTTTCCCTTACCTGGTAATTCACTTCCGGCAACCAGGTTTAACAAAGTGGTTTTACCCGACCCGTTTGAGCCTACGATCACCAAAAATTCCTTTTCATTTATCAACAGGTCGACACCATTAATGGCATTCACCTGGTTGGCTTTGCCCTTGTTAAATATTTTATGGATATTCTTCAGATCAATCATGATGAACTTTTAAAAGACAAACGCGGCAGGCTGACGATCAACAATACAAACACAGCCGTTACCAGTTTAAGCAAATTGGCATCCACACCGATACTCAACGTAATAGCCAATACAAATTGAAATATAATAGCGCCGGAAAGCACTAAAACCAGGCTAAGCCAAACTGAAGTAATTTTAAACCAGTTGATTAACGTTTCGGCGATAATGACCGACCCCAGTCCTACTATAACAATGCCAATGCCCATATTAATATCAGCAAAACTCTGGAATTGAGTAATGAGGAAACCACTGAGTGCAGTTAAGGCATTGGCCAGTGCCAGACCAGTAATTTTCATCCGGTCTGTATTTACACCTAAGGAGCGTATCATAGATTCACTATTACCGGTAGCTCTCATGGCAATTCCGAAATCCGTTTTAAGTAGGTAACCAATCAGGAGGGTCACAATGATTACAAAAACCAACAATATCCAAAAAGTATTGTGATTAGGATCAGTTGCGATATTGATCAGCGTGAAAATAGATGTAGTATTAATGAGCGGAATATTGGAACGTCCCAAAAGGGTTAAATTAACAGAATACAATGCGGTCATCACCAAAATACCGGCTAATAAGGCGTTTATCTTTAATTTAGTGTGGATCAACCCTGTCAATGCCCCGGCCAAAGCTCCCGCCGCGATCACAGTAGGTACTACCAGGTAAACCGGTTGATGATGGGTAAGAAATTGTGCTGTGACCACGCCCCCCAGCGTATAACTGCCATCGGTGGTAATATCAGGTATATTAAATATTTTCATGGAGATGTATATCCCCAACGCAATAGCCGAAAAGCAAAGTCCCTGTATTAATGCAGTTAGGTAAAAATCCATTATTTCACAGCTTCAAAATTTGAGGGAATGGTAATATTGTATTTTTTAGCGGCGGCAGCGTTATATACCCGTCTGCGTATTTTCACCATTTCTGGTTTTAATCCGTCCGTTTTATGCGTTTTTAAAAATTGGGCCGCCTGTTCACCTGCCTGGTATCCCCATTGATAAATATCAGCACCAAAAGCGGCAACCGCGCCCCGTTGTACCAAACCTGCTTCGCTGGTAAAAATAGGCACATTGGCCTGATTGCAACTTTTCAGGATGGTTTCAAATGAGGCAAATACCGTATTATCCGGATTAGCAAAAAAGGCATCGATGTTTCTGTTTAGTAATGATTTAGTAACCAACTGCGCATCTGCAGATGAGTTTAGTGGCAATGCCACCAAAGTAATATTTAAATGATCTGCCAATGATTTGATACGGTTCATCGCATCAGCCGATTGCGGTTCTGATTGATTATAGATCATACCGATCACCAGCTTTGCCCCTTTTGGCTTTAACAGTTTGGGAATGATAGAAAATGAAGTGTCGATATAAGCCAGTTCCTCTACCGCGCCGAATAAATTAGCCGGTCTCACACCTGTCGAACTGATCACATTCATCCTGGCAGGTGTTGGCGATACCATGGCAAAAATGGGAATGCTTTTAGTTTTTTGAACAGCTGTTAGGGTAGACAGGGTTGTACAGGTAGCCAGCAGATCAACCTTTTCTGAAACAAAATAATTTACGATCTGTGTAAGCGTCGGGATATCCCCCTGTGCGTTCCGATACTCTATCTTAATACTTTTCTGCTCTTCGCTGAAGCCGTTTTTCTTCAGCGCATCAGTAAAACCTGTTCGTGCCTGAGATATGGTGGCATCTTCAAAAGCGTCCACAAAACCAACAACAGGAATGGTGCTTTTTTCAGAGTGGCAGCATACTAACAGAATAATTATAAAAAATAAGGGCAGGTATTTTAGATGCTTCATCTGGCTAAGTTAAATAAACAAGGTGAAAGGCAAAAGGAGAAAGGTAAAGATCAAATTGCTTGCAGGTGTTACATTTGAAACGTGTAACGCCTGTAACACTTAGGTAACACCATAATAATTAAGATAATTTCCGTTTAATTAAATCCGCTGCAATACAGTGTCACCACTTTACTTAAATCAATTTTGTAAATTTGTATATACTTCTCCGCTAATACCCATTGAAAACACAAAATGGGCTCCGGCACTATTTGTCAAAATAACCGAATCGTTTTTTGAAATTTTAGTGTACACTTCTAACAAAAACGGCCACTCTAAAGCAGCCGTTTAAACTATCATATACATACAACTTTACATACCGCCAGCCCCCATGTACTGTAACATAAAGTCAATTTTTCCATCCTTATTAAATCCCCATACTTCTTGTATGCGTGATGTAACCGGTTTCCCATCTTTATCAGTATATTTTTCAGTTCCCCAAACGCAAACCACATTTCCATTCCGGTCTGTACTTTTCAAACTCACCCAGGCATCTACGGTAACTTTGTAATTCTTAATTGAACTTCTGTATTCTTTTGCATTGGCCAGGTTGGCTGTTTTACCTTTTACCCTGGTACCATCGGCAAGTGTCATGGTTACTGTATCAGCAAACATATCAAGGTGATTATCCAGTGTGTTATTTTCAAAATCCTTCCAAAGCATCAGGACTTTTTCTGAATAACTTGGATCAGCAATTGTGAAACTTGATGAATAACTAGCAGTATAACCGCTGTGTGTTTGGCTCATGGCTGCAAATGGCATTGCCAATAAAAAGAAAACAAAAAGCTTTTTCATTGTTTGTGGGTTTAATTAATGTAACTGGTTTGTTACATTAAATGTATAACTTAAATCATTAATAATCAAAATAATATAAATTAATTTTTCAGAACCAATCAAATCAGGCCCTATCAGCGTCCCTGCCTCTAACTCGCAACAAAAAATTGACTAATTTAGCACTCAATGATCCCTATTATTTCAAAATTACCCCAGGCCGGGACCACTATTTTTACGGTAATGTCGGCATTGGCCAATGAACTTGGTGCTATCAATCTTTCACAGGGCTTTCCAGATTATGAAACCTCGCCAGAACTGATTGAACTGGTTAACCAGGCCATGAAAAATGGTCATAATCAATATGCGCCAATGGCTGGTTTAATGTCGCTTCGCGAGGCGATAAGCCGCAAAACCGAAAAATTATACGGCGCCATTTACAATCCGGATACCGAGATCACCATTACCGCTGGCGGCACGCAGGCCATATTTACTGCCATCACTGCCGCAATTAATCCGAATGATGAGGTGATCATATTTGAACCAGCCTTTGACTGCTATGCCCCGGCCATCAAATTGGCCGGTGGAATTGTGAAATCACTGGAACTGGAACCACCCGATTACCGGATCCGCTGGGATATGGTAAAAAGGTTGATCAACAACCGTACAAAAATGATCATCCTTAATTCGCCCCATAATCCCACGGCCACTATTTTACACCGCCAGGATATTGATGAACTTTCGGCCATCGTAAAAAACCAGGACATTTTGATACTGAGTGATGAAGTATATGAACACCTGATCTATGATGGCGAAACCCATCAGAGCATGGCCCGCTACCCCGAGTTACAGAAGCGCAGCTTTATTATTGCTTCTTTCGGCAAACCGTTTCACGCCACCGGATGGAAAGTGGGTTACTGTATGGCCCCCGCAGCATTGATGCAGGAATTCAGAAAAATTCATCAGTTTTTAGTGTTCAGTGTAAACGCGCCTATGCAATTTGCCATTGCCGAATATTTAAAAAATGAAGACACTTATTTAAGCCTTCCATCATTCTTTCAACAAAAGAGAGATTATTTCCGAAAGGGTCTGGAAAACAGTAGATTTGAGATATTACCTTGTTCAGGTTCTTACTTTCAATCAGTCAGATATAGTAACATTACAGATGAGAAGGATTCCGATTTTGCCATGCGTTTGGCCAGGGAGATCGGGGTAGCCTCTATACCCGTTTCTGCCTTCTACAGCAAGGGTAATGATCATCATGTTTTGCGATTTTGTTTTGCCAAAAAGCAAGAAACTTTGGATAAAGCCGTTGATAGATTAATTAAAGTTTAAAATTGAGCTAAATTATTTCTCATAAGTTAAAATCAGGATCTGAATATTTTTATGGAGAATCTAAAAATTACTTTATTTCAAGGGTACCTTTTCTGGGAAAATATTGATAAAAACCTGCAGAATATTTCTTTGCGCCTGGCTTCCATACGCGAAAAGACCGACTTGATTATACTACCAGAAATGTTTAATACAGGTTTTACCATGAACGCCGAAAAACTGGCAGAAGCAATGGAAGGTAAAACCATGCAATGGATGCATAAAATTGCAAAGCAATATGAATGTGTAGTTACCGGCAGTTTAATTATAACCGAAGGTGGAAAATTTTATAACCGTTTGATATGGATGAACCCCAATGGCGGCTATGAACACTATGATAAAAGACACCTGTTTGGTTTATCCAAAGAACACCTCACTTATACAGCCGGAAAGAAAAAACTGATTGTTCAGTTAAAAGGATGGAAAATATGCCCTGTTATTTGCTACGACCTGCGTTTCCCGGTGTGGCTGCGAAACGTTGACGAGGCCTACGATCTGCTCATTGTGGTAGCCAACTGGCCCGAACGCCGTGCCTTGCACTGGCGCACATTGATCCCCGCACGGGCAGTAGAGAACCAGGCTTATGTAATAGGTTTAAACCGCGTTGGTCATGATGGTAACGAGATATATCACTCTGGAGATTCCACCTGCATCAGCCCCAACGGAAACGTGGTGTACTACAAACGTGATGAAGAAGATGTTTATACTTTTTCTATCATTCATGATGAAGTGGAAAAAACAAGGCGTGCCCTGCCTTTTTTAAAGGATGCCGATATTTTTAATATGAAGGAATAAACAGCTTCTGCTGATCTGATTCTAACGAGAAGAAATCTTATAAAATCGGGACAAAGAACTGTTCATGCCATATAAGGTTTTTTACCCACGCAGCCCTCTGATTTAATTCTGCTCAGGAGAATAGTTTTCTTCATCGTTCAAAATGATATTGTTTATTACTAAATATCAATCCAAACCACTTAATTTGTTATTATAATTGAAAAACGATCAATAATTCGGTAACTCACTAATTCAATAATTAATTCCCCGATGAGGCTCCTATCCCGCACCATTTTATCATTTCTTTTTATTTTAACTTTTACCTTATTTTCATCAGCTCAAAAAAAGAAAAATGATTATACCCAACTGGTCAATCCTTTTATTGGAACTGGCGGGCATGGTCATACCTATCCCGGCGCTGTTGTCCCTTTTGGCATGGTGCAGTTGAGCCCGGATACCCGCCTTGAAGGCTGGGATGGCTGTTCAGGTTATTACTTTACAGATACGGTGGTTTATGGCTTTTCGCACACGCATTTAAGTGGTACAGGCGTTGCAGATTATTGCGATATCTTATTTATGCCAACAACCGGTGAACCAAAATTTAAAAATACCGACTACATGTCGGGCTTTAAAAAGAAGAATGAATCGGCATCGCCCGGGTATTACAAAACCAAATTAGATAAATATAATATTGAGGTTGAATTGACAGCGACAAAGCGGGTTGGTGTACATCGTTACAATTACCCCGGCACGCAGCAGGCTAACATCATTATCGACCTGCAACACCGTGATGAAGTGATCGATTCCTGGATCGAAATGGTTAACGATCATGAGATACGGGGGTTCCGGCGTTCAAAATCATGGGCCGCAGATCAGTACATCTACTTCTATGCTAAGTTTTCTAAACCTTTTAAAACTTATGGTATAGCTTCAGACGATCAATTGCAACAGGGCAAAAGCAAAGTGCAGGGCAAAAACATAAAAATGTATATCCGCTTTGATAACCCTGGCGAGGTAATATCAAAAGTGGGTATCTCATCCGTTAGCACCGAAGGGGCTTTAAAAAATCTTGATGCCGAAGTACCCGATTTTGATTTTAAAACAGTAGAGAAAGCTGCCAAGACTGATTGGAACAATGAACTAAATAAAATACAGGTAGAAGGTGGTGCACCATCTGCTTCACAAGCTGCTCAAAACACCCAAAATCAAGGCACTGGATACAAGCGCAATAACGGTAATCAGCCACGCTCTGCAAAAAAACCTGCTGTTGATCCAATAAAAAACAAGCAAACTATTTTCTACACCGCTTTATATCACAGCATGTTGGCCCCCAATATTTATAATGATATTGACGGGCAATACCGTGGTTTAGATGAGAAAATACATACAGCTGGTGGGTTTGATTATTACACTGTGTTCTCATTGTGGGATACCTTTAGGGCCGAAGACCCTTTGTTTACCATAATTAACCGTAAACGAACACTCGACTTTATAAAAACCTTTTTGGCGATGTATGAACAAGGCGGCTTATTACCGATCTGGCCACTGGCATCTAATGAAACCTATTGCATGATAGGCAACCATTCTATCCCGGTAATTGTAGACGCCTATGCCAAAGGGATAAGGGATTTTAATGCCGAAGAAGCGTTTACCGCGATGAAGGCAGCCGTAAACCGAAACCAGTTTGGATTAGATAGCTATCGTAAAAACGGCGTAGTGCTGGCCGATGATGAGCACGAATCTGTTTCAAAAACACTGGAATATGCTTATGATGATTGGTGCATAGCGCAAATGGCTAAAATGCTGAGCAAACCACAGGATTATGCGGAGTTTATAAAACGCGCTCAATATTGGAAAAATGTTTATAACGATCAGAACGGGTTTATGCAGGCCAGGGTTGATGGCGGCTGGTATGAGCCCTTCGATCCAACCGATATTAATAATAATTATACCGAAGGCAACTCCTGGCAATATTCCTTTCTTGTTCCACAGGATGTAGAAAGCCTTATGAACCGGATGGGTGGAAAGGACAAATTTGAAACCAAACTGGACGAGTTGTTCACTACAGATACTAAGTTAAGCGGTCGGCAGCAGGCTGATGTTACCGGGCTGATCGGGCAGTATGCGCATGGCAACGAGCCAAGCCACCACATGGCCTATTTATATAATTTTACCAATTCACCAGATAAAACCCAATCGTACGTTAACCGCATTTTACGCGAAGAATACAGCAGCCAGCCCGATGGATTATCGGGTAACGAAGACTGCGGCCAAATGTCGGCCTGGTACGTAATGAGTTCGTTAGGTATTTACACTATAGCCCCTGGTCAAACACAATACCAAATCGGTTTGCCCCAATTTGACAAGGCGGTTATCAATCTCGAAAACGGTAAAAAATTCACTATAACTAATTCTGGGTCAGGAGTAAGTTTACAGAATATTTACCTGCAGGGCATGGCATTGAATAAAAAAACCTATAATAAACTATTTATTGAGGATAAAGAGATAGCAAACGGCGGCGACCTGGATGTTTACACCGGAAGACTGGCTAATAAATTATTTGTGCAGGACCTGGAGAAACCAGTATCAAAGATCACCGGGGAACAGATCGTTTCCAATCCTTATTTTGTAGCGCCCTCGGTAACTTTTAAAAAGCCATTTGATCTGCAGATCAAAGCGACAGATAAAGATGCTAAGATCTATTATACACTGGATGGCTCGACCCCTACTACAGGTTCAACAATCTATGATAAACCAATAAATCTATCTTCCAATACCAGCGTAAAGGCTATTGCGGTTAAAAATGGCAAAACAAGTTTTGTTGATGAAGGTAAGTTTAGTAAGATCAGGGATGATATTAAATTAACGCTCATTAGCAAATACTTGCCTAACTACCCCGCGCAAGGTGATGAAAGCCTGATAGATGGCATACGCGGAACGCTTAACTGGCGTTTAGGACATTGGCAGGGATACCAGGGTAATGACTTGGTGGCTGTAATTGATATGGGACAGGTAAAACCTATAAAAACAGTAAGCCTGGGCACATTGCAGGATAGTGGTTCGTGGATCGTATTTCCAAAGCAGGTAGAGTATTATGTATCCGATGATGGTAAAAATTACAAATTGGCTGCTACTGTGAATACTAAAATTGACATTGATGATGTCGAAATACAAACGCAAAACTTCACAGCCAATCTTGATTTAAAAGCAAGGTATATAAAGGTAGTAGCCAAACAATATGGTCCTTTACCCGGTTGGCACGAAAGCAAGGGCCAGCCATCATATATTTTTGCTGATGAGATCACAATTGAGTAAATCCATTAACAAGAACCCCTGCAACAAATTTTATTGCAGAGGTTTTAATATGTTGTAAAAGTAGGTGTATCCGCGTCTTTTGTATAGCGTGCATTATTATAGGCATAGCCAACAATAAAATAAAAGTTCTTACTCAGGTTAGGCTACGGGCTACAAATATTAAATGGCAAGCCATAAATGGTAACATTTAATTAACTAATTTTATACAAGCTTAAATCAAACCGCAAAGTATTATGGAACCTAATAACAACTTTTCAACAGGTGACGATGGAAAAACAGCCGGGATCATTAGTTACCTAACTATTGTTGGCTGGCTGATTGCCTATTTTGCAATGCATCAAAATAATAAAACAACTTTAGGGAGCTACCAACTACGGCAAACTTTATTGTTTCATATTATTTCCATTGTTGTTTACTATGTTTTAAACATGATTTTTTATTCTTTATTTTTATCTGGAGGATTCTGGTCAGCTGTCTCCCTAAACTGGATCGTACGGGTAGTACTATTTGTTTTATGGCTTATAGGTTTTCTGGGGGCCATTAATGGGGAGAAAAAGCCGATACCGTTAATAGGCGAAAGGGCTCAATCCATTTTTCCAACTATTTGATCTCTACTCCTTTTCTAATATTTCTTTGATCTCCTGTAACTTATTCTTTTCCTCTTTTTCCAGTACAGGGTATTTTAGCTTTAACTCCTTAAAAGTTTCCAGGATTATGCTTGAAATAGCAATCCGGGTGAACCATTTCTTGTCGGCAGGTATAATATACCAGGGGTTTTCTGGTGTAGCAGTTTCTTTTATTGCTTTTTCATAGGCTTTCATGTAGTCAGCCCAGTACTTACGTTCTTCAACATCTGTTACCGAGAATTTCCAATTCTTTGAAGGATCATCAATTCGTTTCAAAAAGCGCTCTTTTTGTTCATCCTTTGATACATGAAGAAAAAATTTGACCATTATTGTTCCGTTTCGGTACAAATGCTTTTCAAACTCACGGATGCTATGATATCGCTGTTCCCAAAAATCTGCACCCAATTTCTTAAAACTATCTATGCCGGGCAAATTTTCCTTTAGCACCAGTTCGGGGTGTACTTTAGTGATCAGCACATTCTCGTAATGAGAACGATTATGGATACCAATGCGCCCGCTCTCAGGCAAGGCCTTATAATGCCGCCATAAAAAATCATGCTCATATTCTTCGGCGCTGGGTTGTTTGAAACTAAAAACCTGGCAACCCTGGGGATTTAAACCCGACATGGTATGTGATATGGCGCTATCTTTTCCTGCAGCATCCATCGCCTGGAAAATAATAAGCAGAGAGTACTTTCTCGCAGCGTACAATTCATCCTGGATAGCCGCTGTTTGTTTTATCAGGTCTTCTAAAACATCGGAAGCATCCTCTTTTTTAAATTCGGCTGTAAAAGCGGTATCAAAATCTTTCAACGAAAATTTTTTACCATCAGTAATTTTTAACTTTTCTATAAAATGTT
Organism: Mucilaginibacter sp.; assembly: GCA_028288085.1. Taxonomy (GTDB): domain Bacteria; phylum Bacteroidota; class Bacteroidia; order Sphingobacteriales; family Sphingobacteriaceae; genus Mucilaginibacter. The sequence goes on along the minus strand of JAQBOK010000151.1, from coordinate 4,542 downwards.
TCATACCATCTATATTTTGTAGAGACGCGATACTTTGCGTCTTAAATGAGACGCATCTGATTATTATATGAAAATGCAATGTATTTCATCTCCACATAAAATTCATTTGTTAAAATTACGTTTTTTATATTTGTCGCTCTGGCTATGATTTAGTGCCATAATTTTACATCTTTACCCAATGTTCCGACGTATAAAAAACAAGTTTCTCCGTTATTTCGTCATATTTGTCTATTTTGTAATTATCTTCTTTTGCGCCATTGAGATCAATTTTCTTTGGTTGTTTGGATATTCTCCTAGTATACAGGACATTAAAAATCCTGTAATGTCGGTTTCTTCTGAAGTTTATTATGCCGACGGAAAATTGATCGGGCGTTATTCAAAGGAAAACCGCTCCCCTGTTGAGTTTAAGGGCATTTCTCCTAACCTGGTGAATGCCTTGGTAGCTACAGAAGATGTTCGTTTCTATAAACATCATGGGGTCGATTTTTATTCCTTTTTTACCAGCATGTTATCCACTGCCAAAGGCGATAAACGCGGCGGCAGTACCATTACCCAACAGCTTGCAAAAAACTTATTCGAGACCCGAAAAAAGAAATCACAAGGATTTATAAAGCATGTCCCCCTCATCCGCACTGCGGTTTCAAAGGTTAAAGAATGGTTCACTGCATTCCAGATAGAGCGTGTTTACAGCAAGCAGGAAATATTGACACTTTATTTAAATACCGTGCCATTTGGCAACAATACTTTTGGCATAAAGGCAGCTTCCTTAAAATATTTTAATAAAACACCCGATCTTATCAACCCGGCACAGGCGGCCATGCTGATAGGGATGCTCAAGGCTACATCAACTTATAACCCTATTAAAAATCCTGAAAGAAGTACCGACAGGCGCAATATCGTATTGGGCCAAATGGAAAAATACGGCTATATCAATAAAGCTGAATATGATAAAGACACCGCTCAAAAACTGAACCTTGATCTGAGCTATGTAGAAGATGAATCGCAGGGCGATTCATACCTGCGCCGGGCAGTTGAAAAATGGCTTGACAAGTGGTGTAGGGACAATGGTTACAACTTGTACGAAGATGGTTTGAAGGTTTACACTACCATTGATTCACGCTTGCAGCAATACGCAGAAGAAGCCGTAGCTGAGAAAATGAAAATGCTGCAAAAACGGTTCAATAACCTTTGGGGTAATAAAACTCCCTGGCGCGATCTGAGCGGTAACGAGATAAAGGATTTTGTATTGAAAGCCGAACAAAGGCTGCCTGTTTATAAAGTACTCGACAAAAAGTATCATGGTGATGCGAGCCAAATACAGGCCTATTTTGACATGAAAAAGAAAATGAGTATTTTTTCGTGGAATGGCGAGCGCGATACTACTTTTTCAAGCGCCGATTCCATTAAATACTATTCCAAAATTTTAAATACAGGTATGATGACCATTGAACCATCAACCGGTAAAATAAAGGTCTGGGTTGGCGGTATTGATCACAAGTATTTTAATTACGACCATGTAAACCAATCAAAGCGCCAGGCGGGCTCAACATTTAAGCCTTTTGCTTATGTAACTGCTTTGGATAATGGCTTTACCCCATGTGATAAATTTACCGATAAGCCTGTATCTATCAAGTTTATGGATAATGGCAAACCGGATGTTTGGGAACCGCAAAATGCTGATTTTCACTTCACTTACCAGGAAATGTCATTACGCTGGGCTATGGGTAAATCAGTAAACTCCATTACCGCACAGGTAACCGAAAAAGTGGGCTGGGATAAAATAGTTGAGTATGCACACAAATGCGGCATCGAAAGCCCATTAAAATCAGTACCCTCCGTTTCACTGGGCACCAATGATGTTTCAGTTTTTGAAATGGTAAGGGCTTATAGCACCTTTTTAAATAAAGGCAATCGCCTTGATCCCATATTAGTAAGCAAGATAACTGATCAGGATGATAATGTATTAGCTGAGTTCAAGTTAAAAACCGAGAAAGTTTTAAGCGAGGAAACTGCCTGGCTGATGCTCTATATGTTTAGAGGTGGTATGGAAGAACCGGGTGGAACTTCACAGGCTTTATGGGAATACCCCGGCCTATGGAAAAAAGATAATCAAATAGGTGGTAAAACAGGCACTTCATCAAAATATGTGGATGGCTGGTATATGGGTATCACAAAGGACCTGGTAACAGGTGTATGGGTAGGCGCCGATGACCGCAGTGTACATTTTAACACCTCAGAGACCGGCGAAGGTTCACATACGGCCCTACCCATCTTTGCACGGTTTATGGAAAAAGTTTATGCCGACTCAAAGTCTGGATATACTTTTGGCATGTTCCCTAAACCCTGGAGTAAGATCACCAAAGAATACAATTGCCCGTCCCCACGATTGTCTGCTGATAGTTTACAGGTTGATAGTTTAGATGATTTCAAGACTGATACTTCGAACGTTGTAAAACCTCCTGATGAAGAAAACCCTGAAAATAAACCACCAAATCCGAATAGATGATCTGGGTACTACTGTATTGCAAATGTTAAATTTAGTTTAGGAACAATTTTCTTTGGTTTTGAACTGTTATATTACCTGCTGTAAATAATAAGTTAGATATCGGGCTGCCACCGGCAAACGAGATCCGAAATTTATCCGTACTCTTTATAAATTGATTATGATAAAACAATACTTAATCTTTACCAAAGTCAAAAGATACGCTATTATTATAATTTGCCTCATCAGTTCATTCATCTTCAGTTTGAATGCAAATGCGCAGTATTTCGGGCAGAATAAAGTGCGCTATAAGAACCTTAAATTTAAGGTATATAAAACCCCGCACTTTGAGATCTATTATTATTTAAAAAATGATAGTACGATCAAACGTTTTGCCCAGGAAAGCGAACTTTGGTATACCATACATCAACAGGTTTTCAGGGATACATTCCAGAAACCTAACCCTATTATATTATATGCTGATCACCCCGATTTTCAGCAGACTACAGCCATTGATGGCGAAATTGGCGTTGGTACCGGCGGCGTTACCGAAGGGCTAAAAAACAGGGTGGTGATGCCGGCAATGGAAACCAACCAGATGACAAGGCACGTTATCGGTCATGAGTTGGTACACGCATTTCAATACCACGCCCTATTGGGCCGTGATTCGGCAAGTTTTGAAAATATCAACAACCTGCCTTTATGGATGATAGAAGGTATGGCTGAGTATCTTTCTATAGGTAAAAAAGATGCCTATACCGCTATGTGGATAAGGGATGCTTACCTCAATAAAAATATCCCTACCATCAAAGACTTGACAGAAACAAATAAATATTTTCCTTACCGTTATGGGGAAGCATTCTGGTCATTTATAGGTTCAACTTACGGCGATACGGTTATTGTTCCATTTTTTAAAAACACGGCGCGTTTCGGACTTGAATATGGCATAAGGCGAACATTTGGCTACGATGATAAAACGCTCTCCAACCTTTGGAAAAGTTCCATCGAAAACGCCTACAGACCCCTTCTGAAAGATACTATCCAGAAGCCGGTAGGTAAAAAGATCATCGATAACAAAAATTCAGGCGAATTAAATATCGCGCCCGCTATAAGCCCTGATGGCAAATACCTGGCATTTTTATCAGAAAAAGATTTGTTCACCGTCGACCTGTACTTAGCGGATGCCCGAACCGGAAATGTGATCCGAAAGCTTACAAGTAAAGTATCCAATACCCGCATAGATGAATTTAACTTCATAGAATCAGCCGGAGCGTGGTCGCCGGATAGTAAACGATTTGCTTTTAGTATTTTCAGTCGTGGCCGCAATAAGCTATTGATCGTTAATATTCCAAGCGGAATGGTAACTGAGGACATTTCAATGGGCAAGGCGGAGCAGTTCAGTAATGTGAGCTGGTCGCCAGGCGGAAATGATATTGTTTTCCAGGGTTTAGCAGATGGCCAGGGCGATCTGTACATGTACAGCTTCGATACAAAAAAAGTTCGGCAGCTTACCAATGATAAATATTCTGATTACCAGCCAAGTTTTTCAAGGGATGGTAAAAAGGTAATTTTCACAAGTGACAGAACCACCTATGATCAGTCATTATCACAGGATATCACTTTTATCCTCGCTGAACTGGATCTCGCGACCGGTAAGATCACTAACATTAATGTGTTTAATGGCGCAAATAATATGGACCCGCAATATTCATCGGATGGAAAACAGATCTATTTCCTTTCAAACAGGGATGGTTTCCGCAATATGTATCGCTACACCTTAAGCGATGGCAAATTGGAACAAATGACCGATCTGTTTACCGGTATTAGTGGTATCACAGAGTTTTCTCCTGCTCTAAGTATTTCCAATAATGACGACATTGTTTATTCCTACTACAACGCCCAGAAATATTTCCTGTACAATGCAAAAGCTTCTGATTTTACAGCCAAGGTTGTTGATCCCCAGTCTTTGAATTTTGATGCAGCCATGCTGCCCCCTTTTCGTGCGGTTGGTGTTGATCTGATCAATTCTAACCTGAATAATTTTCTGGCGTATAAAAAAA
>JAQBOK010000156.1 GCA_028288085.1 Mucilaginibacter sp. | reverse complement strand
ATATAAAATCCCCTGAGCGCTCGCCGCCGGGGATTTTAAACCTAAGTGTTATGATTAGAAAAACACCCAGGCTCATAAAAATGTATTTAATATATAATCAACGGAGGATATTTATGAAACAACAAGTAATTGAAGATGTGAACATTATGCCTCAATTAGACAGAGCCTGTGGTTTGGATATGCACAAGGACAAGATCGTCGGCTTTATCTCATGCAAAGATGGCAGCAATCAGGAGTTTAGGGAGTTCGGCACTTACACCTGTGAACTCAAAGAGATCAGAGATTGGCTACAGGAGAATGACATTCATCATTGCCTGATGGAAAGCACGGGTATTTATTGGATGAGTTTATATGCCATACTTACAGAATCAGGGATCGAAGTCATTGTGGCAAACCCTGTTCACATCAAGCAGATGCCCAAGCGGAAGACTGATCGCAAAGATGCCAAATGGCTTTGTACATTATTGCTGCATGGATTAGTACGACCAAGCTTTATGCCGGATAATACACAGCGTATAATTAGGGATTATTGCCGAAATCGCTTATTTTATACATGGCAATTAAACAGGATAAGGAACCGTTTACTTAAGATCTTAGAAAGTAACAATATTAAACTGCGGTCTGTGATTAGTTCGATTCATACACTATCTGCTATGGATATGATACGTTTGTTAGCTAAGGGTGTTACCGATCAGGAACAATTGTTGAATTGCGCCAGAGGCAAAGTAAAGGCGAAGAAGAAACAGTTAATCAAAGCATTAGATGGTACGCTACAAACTTATCACCATACTCAACTTCAAATGTTACTGGAAGATTATGACCACGTGAAAACCAAGTAGATTTTTTAGATAAATCAATTACTGAAATAATCAGTGAACATTATGCACAGGCATTCGAATGTCTTGATAGCATCAGCGGCATAGGGGTTAAATCGGCAGAAATCATCATCAGTGAAGCTGGAAAAGATATGAGCCGTTTTCCATCAGCTGACCATTTTACAGCATGGTGCGGAATTGCACCTGGAAACAATGAAAGTGCAGGTAAGCGAAAAAACACTTCGATTAAAAAAGGCAATAGCTATCTACGTGTTGCTATTGTTGGCGCGGCATGGGCCGCTGTTCGCATGAAAGATTCCTACTGGCACGCTTTATTTGATAAGTTACGCAAACGTATGAAAGCGCAAAAAGCGATTGTGGCTGTCGCAAGAAGATTGCTCAAAGTGGTATATAACACATTAGAAACGCTAACTATGTACAAAGAAAAGGGCATAGCCCACTTTGTGGACTTGCAGGCTAAAGCAGCATTGTATCATAACGCAAAGCTATCGTGGCCTCAAATCAATACTAATTAAGACATTAAAAGGACGGAAAAGGTAATAGAATAAAGAGTCTGAAACCTAAGCTGCCAAAACTGTAGATAGCACCCAGGCTTGTTCCACGAGAACGCAGAGGAAACTTATTTTTTGAATGTTCGGATTAAAATCCAGAAACATACTATTCAAAAATAGATTAGCTATTGATGATTTTAAACTTGTTTAAAAAAGGTTTGAGATAAATGTATATCTTATCTTTATTTAAGAATTCAGATACTGGCTTTTGATCCAGCCGCTTATAAAGTATATTACTTACAAAATACCATAAGTACAATGAGCAAACTGCAATTATAGTGACGAATGTCAATAGCCCCACAATTGCCAAAATAATTCCAGGTGTTCTTGGTATGTAATTATTATTGGCTATCCAAAAATACAAAAGGGCTGGCAATAGAAAGATTATAGCGATTGCTATTCCTACAACTATTAAACATGGAAAGGAAATTGCTACAGTGAAAATAATTTTCTTTGCTAATATTTTTTTTGACTTTATAAGTAGCATTGGAATACATAATGCTAATGAAATCGCCATAATCGCAATATAAAGCATAAGACCTATGAACAGTAAAAAAGTTGGCGGCATAGATTTAAATTGTGATTTAAGCTATAGTTTAGTCTTTAATCAAATCTACATTTTTTCAAATTAATACGGAATAGTGATCAGCTTATCATTATTTTTAGAGGAACCTTATCACATTGGGCAGGCGGGTTGCCTGCTTATTTGATAGTACTAATTTACGAATAATATTTGAGGCTTAACATTAGTATCCATTTAGAATCTTCTCAGATTCCTTCGCATATACTCGTTAAATAAACGCTGCCCCTGCCGTCTTTCAGCGATCCGCTGATTAAGAATGACACATCGCCAAATACAAAGAACCCAAACCAGCAGGCCGATTCCCAAACAGGTTAGCGTAGTCTTCGTATCCTTGGAGCCCAATGCTCCAAAAAAGGAAAAAGTAGATATCAGGGAGGCCAAAATGATGTTGCGGATCATGGTTCAAACGGGTAAAAATGAAATAATAAAAGTACTAATATCCTTAGTAATTAACAAGTATAAATTCAATAAATTTCAAATATTTTGTTATGCTGGCGGGTTTCCTGGACCCGTTCCCGGATGGTATCGATAATATCGGATTCGGGTATACCCCGCAGCCAGATCACCGGATTTTCCGGGTCGGTGCTTTTCAACGTCAGGTCCATTAGATGGAAGAGCTGGAGCAGGAACGGCTGCGTGACGATGTAATCTTTCACCCGGAAAAGCTCGACCTGGTCTGTGCGTTTAAAAAAGATGCCGCGGCTGATCCGGATCACCTCCGGTGTGATCACGTACCGGCTGTTTCGGATATAAAGAAAGCGGTACCAGCCGGCCGCAATAACTGCCAGGCTGGAGAAAATAAATAAGGGAGATAGCCACCAGGCCAAAAGGAGAAACGTAACAGCAAGCAGCAAAAGCGGAAACGTCTTGAGAAAGGCAAAGATCATCGATGGCTTGAGCAGGATTTCAGGTGCTGGAATCATATTTAAGTTGTTCTAAAAAGGTGTTGAATTGTTTTGGTTTATGGGTTCGCATGCCCATCCGCAGGCCGGAGATCTTTTCGAAAGCGCTCATACTAAGACGTTCCTGCTCCAGCTCATAGCACTCGTTATCACATTTGATCCGAATGCTGCCCCCGGTTAGCAGGAAACTGGTTCTTTTTTGTTTGAGAGCCGCTCCCACCCTGATATCGGCTAATCGGCCTAGCAGGTCGTTACTAAAAACAAGGGTAAATTTCCTTCCGGCTAACTTTGCTCTGATCCAGTTGCACTGAACGGGTTGTGGCAGGTTACCAAGCGCCAGGAAAGAGAGCCGTTTGAGATCAGGGTAACGGTGGCTATGGATTGTCAGAAAAGCAATTGCTTCCATGGCCGAAGAGGTAATAATGATCTCCCTGGCCATTTTATTCCCTGCCAGCCAGATATTGGTGGTCGTCGGCAGGCGATGAAAGCCCTCACCGAAATGTTCGAACTGCTCCCCGTAATGAAAGATCAAGTCGCCTGCATTAAAAAAAGCCTGGACTTCCATTGGAACCCCAAGCTTTGTAAGCAGCGGATTCATTACCTGCCGGTGCGGGTCTTACTATCAAAACGGATATGGTTGTTCGATACGACGGGGTTTTCGTCCTCCATGTCCTGGAGCGCGTTATAATAACCCGGACTCAGCTTTTCGGCTTCTTTGGGGTCATGCTTGGTGCCGAACATCGCATTAAGCCCTTGGTAAACCATAAAGGAAAGCCCACCGTCCACCAGGATCGAAGCAACCAGGGCGATCTTATTTGAGCGCACTCCATTCACGTCCGTCCCGGAGTAATTCAGTTTGGTGCCGTCGGCTAAGGTTATTTCTTTTCCTTTACGGTAGCGCTCTATCTGTGCCGGCGTTAAATATTCGCCGTTGATCATATCGGGCGCCATGATCTTAGCCGTATCGGATACGATGAACTCCCTCGTCTCCTGGTCATATTCCACCAGGATCTCTTTTTTATTTCCTTTATTATCGGTGGTGACCCTTAACAAATTCTCTATCTCACCTTTCTCCAGTTGCGCGGCTTCCGTCTCATCCAGGAAATCCGGCGTCGCGGGCTTGCGATAGATGGGGTGTATCAGCAGGTCTGTCTTTCCTTTCGCATTGGTTTGAAGGGATATCTTTGCATCGATAGCTTTGATCTTAATGTTTTCCGCTTCCAGATTCTCCAGGTGCATCAGGCCGGTACGCCTGCCTGAGAGCAGGGCTTTCAGATCGTTCACATTGATCAGCAGCTGGCCGTCTGATGCCAGTCCCATTGTTTCGAGCTCCTTCAGTGGGAGGTCGGATTCCTTATAATAGATCAGGTTCATATTATCTTCCAATTTTGTGTGTGATTTCCTCCTGTTCGGCTAACTCCAGCGCGGGCGGGTTATTGAGCGCATCCACCAGGTTTTTGAAAAGTTTATCGCTCGGCTTGAGCTTGAACTTTTCGCCGGTATCGGCTTTTTCCATTTCCAGGGTTTTGCCTTTCTGGTCAAGGACCTTATAGGTGGTATTGTTATAGGCGATCTCGTCACCTTTGGTAAGGGTCGTCACGGGCGAGGTGGTTTGCTTAACTTCCCGTTTTTGGCCGATACCCAATAATAGGTCAGCCGTTTTCTGCGCATCGGATGCAGCCCTGGCAATCTCATAAGGTTCATCCTTCAGCATTTTCATCCAGTTACCGGAATAGGCGGCGTGCTGTCCGAATTGATGGCCGATCTTAAGCTGGCTCCCGATGACCATGGAAGCCAATGCGGCGCGGAGCTCCTCTTTGGCATACTCCATCGAGCCGAATTTTCCTTCCATGGGCCTGTTCAGGC
>JAQBOK010000133.1 GCA_028288085.1 Mucilaginibacter sp. | reverse complement strand
AAATTTTAAACCCATGAAAATACTTGCAATTTTTTTAACACTATTATTTGTTGCTCCCTCTTCTGTTTATGATTTTAAATTAAAAGACATTGATGGTCAGGGTTTTTCTCTGGCTAAATATCATGGCAAAAAAGTTTTGATCGTAAACACTGCATCAAAATGCGGCTTTACCCCACAGTACGCCGAACTACAAAAATTAGCTGATCTGTACAAAGACAAACTGGTAGTAGTAGGTTTCCCGGCAAACAATTTTGGGCAACAGGAACCAGGTACTGCTACAGAAATCAAAACTTTTTGCCAATCAAGATATGGCGTTACCTTTCCTTTGAGCGAAAAAGTTAGTGTTAAAGGTGACGACATCGACCCGCTGTTTAAATATTTAACATCGGCTCCAAACCCGGATTTTACAGGCGAGATCAAATGGAATTTCGAAAAATTTCTGATCGACGAAAATGGCAACCTGATCCATCGTTTCCGCTCGCAAACCACACCGCTTTCTCCTGAATTAACTAAATACTTATAATTCAGCACGATAGCTAACAAACAGAAGGCCTCCGGTAAATCCGAAGGCCTTCCGTTTTAATTCCATTTGTTATTGCTTGGGCGCTTGTACCTGCGCTTTATTAATTGAATCCTGCTTCACTTTCCTGATCGAATCCTGTTTAGCCTTTGCCGCTTTTTTCTTCTTTTTATTAAAAAATCCTTTTAACAAAAAATTACCCTGCGCCGCTTTCAGGTCCTCATTTAATGTACCCGTACTGGTTTTAACAGTTTGCATGGTAGATTGGGCTTGCCTAACCGTATTTTCCATGTTTTTGGCCATTTTATCATTATTCAATAATCTGCCTATACTGCCTTTTCCGCTGTTTACTTTTTTCACTATTTCCGAAAGGCCTTCTACCAGGTCACCGGCATTATCCGCTATTTTGGTGAATTTATTTATAATTTTATCTACATCTAAAGGATTAACTACAGCCAACTGCTCCCCACCGCTAACCGGCTCATTGCTTATCCCACCGCCAGGTGCAATTACTACCAGCTTATCGCCCATTAACCCATCGCTGCCAATACTTAATTTAGCGTCTTTTTTAATGAACTTCTTTACATCGTCATTCATTGTAAGGGTAACATTTACCGAGCTATCGGTCTTTATTTCAATACTCGCAACAACACCCACATTAATACCTGCAAAACGCACATTATTACCTACCTGCAGCCCATTTACGTTTTTAAACAAGCCATGTACATTAAATGTAGCGTTAAACAGGCTTTTATGACTGCCTATAAGAAAAATAGCCAGTACCAAAACCGCTATTCCTGCCATCGTAAAAACACCGATCTTTATTTTTTGTCCCGAAGTGGTTTTCATATTCTTTAATTAAAAAATGACCTTACAAATTGTTCTTTTGATTTTTTCAGTTCCTCGAAGGAGCCTTCTGTTATAAATTCCCCTTCATTCATTATCACCATGCGATCGGCAGTTATCCTTGCACATTCCATATCATGGGTAATAATTATAGAAGTCGTTTTATATTTCTTTTGCATTTGGAGTATTAACTCGCTAATTTCCCTTGATGTAATAGGATCAAGCCCCGTGGTGGGTTCATCATAAAGCATTATTTCGGGCTTCACAATTAAGGTGCGCGCCAGGCCCACTCTTTTACGCATGCCGCCAGACAGATCCGACGGCATTTTATCAATAGCATCTAATAGGCCCACTCCGTCAAGAACTTCCTTAACCCGCTGATCGATCTCGACTTGATCTTTTAACTTCAATACCCTGGTTAATGGGAATTCCAGGTTTTCCCGTACCGTCATAGAGTCGTATAAAGCCCCGCCCTGGAATAAGAAACCAATCCTGATGCGTAATTGCTTCAATTGCTTTTCATTCATGCCAGACACTTCTTCTCCAAAAACGGTCAATGTTCCGCCATCTGGCACCAGCATTCCCACAATACATTGTATAGCAACAGATTTACCCTGGCCTGATTTGCCGAGCACCACCACATTTTCGCCCCGCTTAACGTCGAGACTAATATTTTTTAAAACCTCTTTTGAGCCAAATGATTTTTTTAGCCCTTTAATATGGATCACAATTTCGCCCTTTGAGGTGGATAATTTATTTTTCTGCTCGGTATGTTTGTCGGGTTCTTCCATATTATTTATAAAAAAGTAAACTGCTTATCTGAACAACAATGGCATCAATAACAAAAATCCACAGCGAAGCGGTTACCACTGCTGAGTTAGCCGCCAGACCTACGCTTTCTGTACCCCTGTTTGAGTTATAGCCCTTGTAACAACCTATAAACCCAATGATGAAACCAAAAAATATAGTTTTAATAAATGCAGGTAAAAAGTCGGTAAAATCAAGTGATGCAATACATTTATGGAAATAAAGCAGGCTGCTTACATTGCTGGTGATGTTGATGGCCAGGAAGCCGCCAATAAGACCTAAAACATCGCCTAAAAGCGTTAATATAGGCACCATAAACGTAGTAGCCAGTATACGCGTAACTACAAGATATTGTACGGGATTGGCCCCGGAAACCTCCATAGCGTCTATCTGTTCGGTCACCTTCATGCTTCCCAGTTCAGCACCAATACCCGATGATATTTTGCCGGCACAAATTATTGCAGTAATAATCGGTCCTATTTCGCGTACAATAGATACCGCCAATGTTTTGGGCAGCATGCTTAAGGCCCCAAAATTAATAAGGGTTGGCCTTAACTGCAGCGCTAAAACCAACCCCATTATAAATGCCGTGGTACCCACCAGCATAAAAGATTTATAGCCTATTTCGTAGCACTGGCGTACAAACTCCGACCACTCGAAGCCGCCCCTGAAAACATTTCTAAAAAATCCTTTTAAAAATATAACCTGGTCGCCACTGCCTTCCAACCATTTTTTCCATCCGGGTATTACCTGTTCTGCCATGGGTATTAATTAATTGCTGTTTTAAAACAATTGTTTTTCAAATTGTTTTGACAGTTCAAAATCATCTAACCCCGGGCATGCCGGTTTATCGCATTGGTACTTCCATTATTAATATGCGGGAGTGCGATTTGGTTTCGATGGTGATTGAACCTATATCATCAACACCTAAAGCATCTCTTTTGTTTAAATCGGTACCATCAATTGTTATCTGGCCCTCTATAAGAAAAATATATGCGCCATTACCCGGAATTTTTATCTCATAATTAATTTGTTGACCGGCATCAAAATCGCCAATTGAGAATATGGCATCCTGGTTTATCCATAATGTGTCTTCGCTTTCAAACGGGGAAACTAATGTGGTAAATTTGTTGATCTCTAGATTATTAATGAAGCTTTTTTGATCATAACGAGGCTCAATGTTCATTTCCTTTGGAAAAAGCCATATCTGTAACGTATTGGCAGCTTCCGTTTTGGAATGATTATACTCTGAGTGTTGTATACCTGTCCCTGCTGACATTACCTGCACCTCGCCAGCCTTAACTACGCCGATATTGCCCATACTATCCTGGTGTTCTAATGCGCCAAAAAGCGGGATGGTAATAATTTCCATATTGTCATGCGGATGCGAGCCAAAGCCCTTTCCGGCACCAATGATATCATCATTTAATACACGCAACACACCAAAATGTACCTTTTCAGGATTATAATAAGGGCCGAAACTAAAAGAAAAATTAGCTTTCAACCAACCGATGTCGTTATGTCCCCGCTCATTGGCAGGGTGAAATACTTTTTTCATTATCTGTAATTTATATGTTTAAACATGCAATATTTATTCCACAATTTAATTATACGTATTTTTGCGGTCAGTTTTCTATTTTGGAATGTCATATAAGGCAATTATAGCAGGTGCAAGCGGACTAATTGGCAGTAAATTATTAAATATATTACTCCAACAGCCTCAATATGATGAGGTTTTGATATTAGTAAGAAAGGCGTTACCAATTAAACATAAAAAATTGGTTCAACTGGTTGTAGAGTTTGACAAATTGGATGAATTTGCCGGATCAATAAACGGCCATGCGCTTTTTTGCTGCCTGGGATCGACCCGTAAAAAAACACCCGACCTTGCTGAATACCGCAAAATAGATCATGATTACCCTGTCAAACTTGCTCAGTTGGCTAAACGGAACGGTGTGGTGCAATATCATTTGGTTTCGGCGTTAGGCGCTAACAGCAAATCTTCAAACTTCTATAATAAAATGAAAGGAGAAACAGAAGATGCTATGCAACAAGCTGGATTGAAATGCCTGCACATATATGAGCCATCCTTACTAACCGGCGATAGAACAGAATACCGGTTAGCTGAACGTATTTTCACCATATTGATGAAAATACTGGATCCTCTGTTAAATAGAAGCTTAAAAAAATACAGGAGCATACCTGCTGAAACCGTTGCTATGGCGATGTTTAAACAATCATTAAAAAATGAGGAGGGCGTTTTTATTCATCCCTCTGATAAAATAAAATTATTAGCGTGAGTACTTATATATCTGCGGAAAATTTAGGCCATTCATTTCATGATCAGTGGCTATTCAAAAATTTAACTATTGGGATTAACAGGGGCCGAAGAGTAGCCCTGGTTGGCATCAATGGCGCTGGGAAATCAACCTTGTTAAAATTATTAGCAGGGCAGTTTTTACCAACTGAGGGAAAAGTGGTTCAAGCCCGGGACCTTAGAATGGGATACCTGGAACAAGATCCTTCTTTTGATAAGGCATACACCATCAGCGATTATATTTTCCATTCGGACAATAAGCAGCAACAACTGATAAGGAAGTATGAAGAATTACTGGAAAACGATCCGGACAATACGAAGGCGATTGACAAAATAACTGAAGAGATAAGTGATAGCAATGCGTGGGAATATGAATATAAGATAAAAACCATATTGGGCCGGTTGGATATCCATCATCTAAACCAAATGATCAATACGCTATCCGGGGGGCAAAAGAAAAGACTTGCATTGGCGCGTTTGCTGATAGAAGACCCTGACGTCTATCTTCTGGATGAACCTACTAACCATTTGGATATCGACACCATTGAGTGGCTGGAGAAGCTGATGACTGAAGGAGCAAAAACTATCCTGATGGTTACGCATGATCGCTATTTCCTGGATAATGTTTGTAATGAAATATTGGAGATAGATAATGGTAAAATCATCCCCTATTTTGGGAATTATGGCTATTATCTTGAAAAAAAGGCCGAAAGAGAAAGCACATTAGAAATACAATTCCAAAAAAACACCAACCTGCTTAAAAAGGAATTAGACTGGATGCGCAGGCAGCCACAGGCCAGGGGAACCAAATCAAAAGCCAGGATTGATGCTTTCTATGAACTGGAAGACAAAACAAAGAATAATGGACTAAAAGGAAAAGTTGAACTCAGTGTTAAGACGGCCAGGCAGGGCGGTAAAATAATGGAAATACACCATTTATATAAAGGATTTAATAACCAGTTATTAGTTGATGATTTTAACTATGTATTTAAAAGAGGTGACCGTATAGGGCTTGCAGGTAAAAATGGAAGCGGAAAGTCAACCCTGCTCAACATGATCACCGGCGCCCTGGCTCCTGATAAAGGAACAATTGAAAAAGGAGAAACCACGGTTATGGGTTATTTCCATCAATCGGGTATAGTTTTTAAAGAGGACGACAGAGTAATAGATGTAGTGAAAAATGTTGCCGAGTTTATAACCATGGCTGATGGTAAAACGATCTCGGCGTCGGCATTGCTTACGTTGTTCTTGTTTCCGCCTAAAAAACAATACGGCTTTATAGCCAATTTAAGCGGCGGCGAGAAAAAAAGACTTCAATTAATGAGTCTTTTGATGAA
>JAQBOK010000102.1 GCA_028288085.1 Mucilaginibacter sp. | reverse complement strand
ACCAATAAATTGGCAACCAGTTTTGAACCTATCGCCACACGTGGCTTATCTTTTCTATCCTGACGGGCTAAACCAAAATATGGAATAACCGCTGTTACGTAATGCGCCGATGCACGACGTGCCGCATCAATCATCATTAACAACTCCATCAGGTTATCAGTTGGCGGATTGGTTGACTGTATTAAAAATACATCACACCCCCTTACCGTCTCGTTAAAATGCGGTTGAAATTCACCATCGCTGAATCGCGTAAGAACAACTTCGCCCAATTCCTTGCCATAAGCGGCGGCAACTTTATTTGCCAGCTCTGCGCTGGCAGAACCTGAAAATAACTTGATGGGGTTAAATTGTAATGGCATCTTTTTCTTATTTCGGACTTTCTATTTCGACTTTATTTTTCAATCGAACCCGATTAAAAAATAATTCGGATTTCAATTTTCTACCAGACATAAATCTGAAACAGAAAATCCGAAATCCGAAATCACTACTTGTTGCCCGACCAGGATTCGAACCTAGACAAACGGTACCAAAAACCGTCGTACTACCATTATACTATCAGGCAATCTCCATCGGTTTGTTAGCCATTCCGAAAAGGTGTGCAAATATAGGACGAAATTTTGAACTTCAAAAGCTTTTTGTAAAAAGTGTAAAAACATTGTTTTTTAACAAAAATTTAATCAACTATGATAAACACAATGTCTATAAAGGTTGTTCCTGAATATAATTAACCTGTTTAAATTAACCCATAAATTTTAAAAGCTATGAGTACTCATGTGGAAACAATGAATGCACAGGAAGTTGCGAACAGGCTTGTGCAGCTATGCCGTGAAGGCAAAGATATGGATGCGATCAATGAATTGTACGATGATAACATCGTTAGTATTGAACCAGAAGGTTCACCAATGACAGGAAGAACAGTTGGCAAAGAGGCTGTTTCAGAAAGCACAAAACGCTGGTACAGTTCCGTTGAACAATTACACAGCGCCAATATTTCGGACCCGATTGTAAGTGGTAATTTTTTTGCCTGTACTATGAATTTTGATATAACCTTTAAAGGACAGGGCAGAAATAAAATGGACGAATTATGCGTATATGAGGTAGAAGATGGGAAAATTGTAACCTCACAATTCTTTTATAATACGGGTAAGTAATATTGAACTAAAAAAAATTGTATTGAAGGGGCATAGCTCCTTCTTTGTTATATTGTTTTATGACTTTTAGCTCTTTAATCCTCTACTACCACGCCCATTGAACAGAACTTATTGATCCTTTCGGTCACCAATTCATCTACATTGCGTTCTTTAAGTACTTTAAGGTCTTTTAAAAGGTGTTTCTTTAGTATGGTTGCCATCGCAACTGGATCTTGATGAGCCCCGCCAAGCGGTTCTTTTATTACGCCGTCAATTAGTTTATTTTTCAGCATCTCATTAGAGGTCAGCTTTAAAACCTCGGCGGCTTTTTCCTTATTTTCCCAGGTTTTCCATAAAATGGTAGAGCAATTTTCTGGTGAGATAACCGAATACCATGAGTTTTCGAGCATGCACACCCTGTCGCCTATAGCCAGGCCCAAAGCTCCACCGGAGGCCCCTTCGCCAATAACCACGCAAATAACCGGCACGCGCAGTATCGACATTTCAAATAAATTACGAGCTATTGCCTCACCCTGTCCGCGTTCTTCAGCTTCAAGACCGGGGAACGCGCCGGGAGTATCGATCAGGGTAATAACGGGTTTATTGAATTTTTCGGCCAGCTTCATCAGGCGCAATGCCTTGCGGTAACCTTCGGGATTGGCCATACCAAAATTACGGTATTGCCGCTCTTTAGTGTTGCGCCCTTTCTGGTGGCCTATAAACATTACTGTTTCCCCGTTTAAGGAACCAAATCCTCCTATGATGGCTTTGTCATCACCAACAGTACGGTCGCCGTGCAGTTCGATAAAATCATCACACATCAACTCCAGATACTGCAAAGTATAGGGCCTTTCGGGATGACGAGATATCTGAACTTTTTGCCAACCGCTCAGGTGAGCGTATATCTGGCGTTTGGTGGCTTCAAACTTTTCCTGCAGCTCATTTAAGGTTGCAGACATATCCACCTTGGTCTTTTCTTCAACCTGCTTCACTTTATCTATCTGCAACTGCAGATCAGCTAAAGGTTTCTCAAAATCAAAAGTGATCTTCATACGCTTTCTAACGGGTGGCAAATTTAAACAAATCAAATTGGATATTGGATGGTTAAGTTGGATTTAGTTGATTGGATAGAATAGTAATTTGATAAAACAGACCCAAATTCTATTTTATTAAATTACTACTTCTGCAACATTTACAACCCTTTAACTCAATCAACCGCTCAACCAATCAACCAAATTAATTCGCTTTTTCTAAAGTTTCTAACTTTTTGATCTGATCGTCAGTCAAAAGTTTTTCAGTATTATAACAGGCCATTAAAATGACCCCTCTGAGTTCGCCATAATATAAACCAGAACGGTTAGCATAAAATATAATAGTCCCTTCATCCAAGCGCCTGGTGTGGAAAAGGCTATCCAGCATTTTTTCATTCCTCATAATGAACACACCCATTTCCAGCTTTTTACGATGGAGGGCGGTGGCAATGGTGTTTAATTTACCAACCTGTATAGGGCTCAGATCAAGCTGCTTTTTAAATTTAAGTACTTTATCGGGCAACGGGAAATGATTTAACTCCCCGGGTAATGACATATCGTCTATGTCTTCCCCCTTCAAATAAGCATTATATTTTTTATCGCTCACTGTTTTAAGGGGCGAATGCTTAGCCACACTATCAGCATGGGTTTGCGCATTGGCAGATGTGAAAAACAATATGAATATTATAATTCCGGGTAGCTGTTTTATCATTTCAAGGCATTACATTTCAAAAATGCCAAATATTAAACTAATAATTTATTGATTATTGATTTTTTTCAAAGTAAAATAAAATTTACTCCCCTCACCTAACTCGCTTTCAACTGCTATTTTTCCGGATTGTGCCTCAATAAAATCTTTGGCAATTGCAAGGCCCAGGCCGGTGCCGGTTTGGTCAACCGTTGCACCGGGTACTTTAAAATACCTTTCAAATATGCGCGACAGGTATTTATTTTCAATACCCTGTCCATGGTCGGTAACTGAGAATTCGATCTCATCGCCCTTATATTTTTTTACCTCAAGGTCAACAACTGATTTTTCGTGGCTGTATTTTATCGCGTTCGATAGCAGGTTGATAAGCACCCATGTGGTTTTATCCAGATCGGCACGTACCTCCGGAAGATTATCATCACATTTCACATTAATTTCAACCTGTTTTTGTTCAGCAGTTGTTTTTACAGCTTTTAGAGCATAGTCAACGATATTATTTGGGTGCGTACTTCCAAAATTCAGTTGCAGCTTGCCGGTTTCAACCTGCGCCATATCCAATAATTCGCCTGTTATTTGCAGCAATCTTCGAGCATCATCTTCTATATTTTCCAATAATTGTTTTTGCTCCGGGTTCATGTCACCTATCCTGGCATCCTCCAACAATTTCAGGCTCATTTTAATAGATGATATAGGTGTTTTCAGCTCGTGCGATATAGTTGCTATAAAATTTGTTTTCGCTTCATCAAGCTGCTGATATTCGGTAATATTTTTTAGTATGATCACCTTGCCGATCACCTTGTCCTTACTAACTACTGATAATACCTCCTTTGAATAAAAACTCTCCCGGTTATCGGCATATATCTTCATTTTGATTTGATCTGTAACCAGCAGATTTCTAAGCAGGTCATTCTCCATAGCCACGTCAGGGGCATATCTGCCAATAAGGTTTGGTTCGGTCATACCAACCAGGGTGCAGGCTACTTCGTTTACAAATATGATGAATGATTTTTCATCCAATCCTATAATGGCATCATGCATGGAGTTGATAATAGTTTCGATCCTCTTTTTTTCAAACAGGATACTGGCCAGGTTACTATTCTCATACTCATTAAGCTTATGTGTCATCAGGTTGAAAGCCTGGCCAAGATCACCAAACTCATCATTTGATTTAAAGTTTAATTGCTGATGATAGTTCCGTTTAGATATCTCCTGTATACGCTCTGTCAACTCGCGGATAGGGTTTGCAATATAACCAGGGAAGTTCACCACAAAGCTGAACGACACCAGGAATAAAAACGAACATATTAAGGCCATAAGCAAGGTAGCGCTGTTAGCTGTTCCTTTCGCAACAACATTTTTATGTTCAATAGCACCCATGTTTAATTGCATAATATCGTAAAGGAGTTTGCGAACCTGCAAACGCAGAGTGCTTTGCTTTGAAGCATCGTGGCCAAGCAATTTTAATTGTTCGTATTTTGAAGATAACGAATCTGTAAGTTGCTGTTCGCCGGGTTCAGTAACATTATGCTCTTGTTTCAGAAGGTTGGCTTCAATTAACCCCTCCTGCTTTGCACTAAGACCCGATTCATTCTGGTCAAGCGCATTGCCTATGTTTTTAACATATTGCAGTGTTTCATAATTATCTTTCAGGATAACGCCTGCAACCGCTGACAGGCGGTTCAAAAAATAAATAGACAAACCGCAACATATTAATGCCAGTAAAAACAGGAAACCAAAGCCTGCCCGAAGTTTATTTTTTATAGTCATGATAGTATTACAAGGTCAATATCGGTTTTAGACATTTTTTTTAATAGCTGGGTAAACACAGCCGTTTTCATTACCAACTGATAAAATTTAAACCTGGGTTTACCTATACAGATGGTGGTAATATCATATTTATCTGCCGTTTCCCAAATGGTTTTGGCTATATTATCGCTCTTTATTTTCAACACCTCACCGCCTAATTGTGTAGCCATTTTCATGTTGTTGATTAAATGACGTTGTGATGCCAGGTTAATTTTATCGCTGCTCTCGTTGGATGTTTGCACATACAATACAAACCATTTAGAGCGATAATAAGAGGCCAGCCTGGCAGTTTTACGAATAATTATTTTAGCCGATTCGTCATTCGTACTAATGCAAGCAAGAAACAGTTCTGCCCGCAATTTTATATTTTTAGGTATTTCGGTATCTATTTTACGCTCTAACTGGTGGGCAACTTCTCTAAGTGCCAGTTCGCGTAATTGCAATATCCGCTCGATCTGGAAAAAGTTATTTAATGCAAGCGGTATTTTCTTTTCATCATAAATTTTCCCCTCCTTCAACCGGTCTATCAGTTCATCCGCTGTAAGATCAATATTCACCACTTCATCTGCTAAATGCAAAACCTTATCCGGGATGCGCTCATTAATAATGGCACCTGTTATTTTCTCTACTTCTTCATTAAGACTTTCGAGATGCTGAATATTCACGGCGCTTATCACATTAATGCCCGCGTTTAAAATATCCCGTACATCCTGCCAGCGTTTTTCGTTCTGGCTGCCTTCAATATTGGTATGGGCCAGTTCGTCCACTATTACTACTTCAGGCCGCAGACTTATGATGGCCTTCAGGTCCATTTCCTCGAGTTCTTTGCCCTTGTAAAATAATTTACGACGTGGTATTACGGGCAACCCCTCAAGTAAAACTTCGGTTTCTTTGCGTTTATGGGTTTCGATGTAACCAATTTTTACATCAATACCATTACGCATTAATGCCTGCGCTTCCAATAGCATACGGTAAGTTTTACCTACACCGGCACTCATACCAATGTAGATCTTAAACTTACCACGCCTTGAACGCTTGATCAGTTCCAGGAAATGCTCAACAGATTGCTCTTTGTTTTCTTCGCTCATTTAGCTACCTCTAAATCTCCACCTGTTGGGGAAACTTCTTGATTGTCCATTTAAAATCTATTAAATTACTCCCCCATCATTTCTTAAAGCCCTCCTTTCCGCGGATGGTTGGGTGGGGCCTTAAACCTTTTAAAGGGGATGCGCGCACCCCCTTTTTTACACGAACTTCAATCAAACCAAACTACAATTAAACAAGTTAATCATAAAAACAGTCCGTGCTTTTATCTTAATACTTTCATATTATTTTTTTAGTTCATCAAGCGCTACATTCAGTTTCAGCACATTCACCTTTGGGGGGCCAAATAAACCCAGCAATGGCTTTTCTGTTTGGGCATCAACCAAAGCCAAAACCTGTTGTTGAGTGATACCACGAATTTTTGCAATACGCGCTGTCTGTATTTTTGCCCCGGCAGGCGACAGATCAGGATCAAGGCCACTGCCCGACGCGGTAACCAGTTCAGCAGGTATCTGATCTTTTGTTACACCGGGGTTATGCTTTAAAAAGGTATCAATACGTCCTTTAACATCTTTATTTAAATAATCTGCGTTGGTAGGGCCTTTATTTGAACCCACCCCGGCATCTGCCTGATAATTGGCAGCAGAAGGGCGCGACCAGAAATATTCGTCCTTAGTGAACTTTTGGCCTATGTTGGCATAACCAACCACACGCCCTTTATAGCTAACGGTTTCGCCGTCGCCGTGCCCGGGAGTAAATTTCCCAATGCCGGCAATTGCAAGCGGGTACAATCCAGAAAGTATCACCAACAGGATGATGGTTATTTTTATAGATGGCAACAAGTAAGTTTTCATATTTTTAATTTTTTGAGACCTGCCAACCGGCAGGCGGGTTTTATATATTGGGAATTAGATAAATAGCGCTACTAAAAGATCTATTAATTTGATACCGATGAACGGAACAATAACACCGCCCAAACCATAGATCAATAGGTTACGGCGCAGTAACGCGCTGGCTCCTATTGGCTTGTATTCTACACCACGCAGAGCCAATGGAATCAGCAGCGGAATAATGATTGCGTTAAATATCACTGCTGATAATATGGCCGACTGCGGGCTATGCAAGTTCATCACATTCAATGCCCTTAACGATGGTATTGCAACCATGAACAAAGCCGGAACAATGGCGAAATATTTGGCTACATCATTTGCTATAGAGAAAGTGGTTAGCGTTCCGCGGGTCATCAGCAATTGCTTGCCTATTTCAACGATCTCGATCAGCTTGGTAGGGTCATTATCCAGGTCGACCATGTTACCCGCCTCTTTAGCAGCTTGTGTACCACTATTCATGGCTACGCCAACATCAGCCTGCGCCAGAGCGGGAGCATCATTTGTACCATCGCCCATCATGGCTACCAGCTTACCACCCTGTTGCTCCTTTTTGATGTAATTCATTTTATCTTCGGGCTTAGCCTCGGCGATATAATCATCTACACCTGCTTTTTCGGCGATAAATTTGGCGGTTAAAGGGTTATCTCCGGTTACCATTACCGTTTTTACACCCATTTTGCGCAGGCGTTCAAAACGTTCGAATATTCCGGTTTTGATGATGTCCTGCAGTTCAATAACTCCCAGGATCTTTTCATTTTGTGACACCACTAATGGCGTGCCTCCGTTTGATGCAATGGCCTTAACCCTGTCTTCTACCCCATCAGGAAACACATTGCCTGCTTTCAGAGCTATATTCCGTATGGAATCAAATGCCCCTTTACGCACTCGCAAACCATCCGGCGTATCCAAACCACTTGAGCGGGTTTCGGCCGTAAATTTGATGAATACCGAATCTGCAGGTGCTTTAACCATCGGAATGCTTTTGTTCTGCCCGGCCAATTCAACAATCGACTTACCCTCAGGCGTTTCGTCAGCAAGCGAGCTCAATACGCAGGCTTTTATAAATTCGGTTTCATTAACCCCTGTGGCAGGATAAAAGTTTGTGGCTTTACGGTTGCCTATTGTTATCGTCCCGGTTTTGTCCAACAATAAAACATCCAGATCGCCAGCTGTTTCAACCGCCTTACCAGATTTGGTGATCACATTGGCCCGCAATGCCCTGTCCATCCCTGCTATACCAATAGCCGATAAAAGGCCACCGATAGTGGTAGGAATCAGGCACACAAATAAGGATATAAAAGCAGCTATGGTAATGGGGGTATTTGCATAATCGCCGAATGGTTTTAAAGTAACACACACAATAACGAAGATGAGTGTAAAGCCAGCCAAAAGGATGGTTAAAGCTATCTCGTTAGGTGTTTTCTGACGCGAAGCCCCTTCAACCAACGCGATCATCTTATCCAGAAAACTTTCGCCTGGCTGGGTAGTAACCAGCACCTTAATACGATCTGACAATACCTTAGTGCCGCCAGTAACGGATGACTTATCACCGCCTGACTCGCGGATCACTGGTGCTGATTCGCCTGTTATAGCCGACTCATCAATAGTAGCTATACCCTCTATTATCTCACCATCTGTAGGGATGGTATCTCCGGCTTCGCAAAGAAACACATCGCCTTTTCTTAACAGGGATGACATTACTTGTTTTTCTGTGCCGTCTACCAGCATACGTGCAGGTGTTTCCTCGCGGGTTTTGCGAAGGCTTTCGGCCTGTGCCTTTCCTCTCGCTTCGGCAATACCTTCAGCAAAATTGGCGAATAGTACTGTGAGTAATAATACCAGGAAAATGGTAAAATTGTAACCAAAGCTCCCCTGTTGACTATTTGTTAATGAAAAGATGGTTACTATAAGCATTACCACGGTGCCTATCTCTACAGTAAACATCACCGGATTACGTACTAATATGCGAGGGTCCAATTTGATAAACGACTGCTTTAATGCATCTTTTACCTGATCGCCCTGGAATAATGTATTTTGATTTGATTTCATTTTCGTATTCGATTATTTAAGTGAAAAGTGTTCGGCAATTGGCCCTAAGGTCAAAGCAGGGAAGAATGATAGCGCTGCAACAATAACGATGACCGCAAATATCATAATGCCGAAAGTTGTTGTATCTGTTTTGAGTGTACCTGCCGATTCTGGGGTAAATTTTTTATTAGCCAGTATACCTGCAATGGCCACAGGGCCTATTATCGGAAAGAATCGCCCAACAAATATGACCAGGCCCGTGCTCACGTTCCAAAAGATATTATTTGCAGTAAGCCCTGCATAACCCGAGCCATTATTGGCAGCACTTGAGGCATACTGATACAGCATTTCTGAAAAACCATGATTCCCCGGGTTATTTAACCATGCAGATGGTTTTGTTCCCCAATCAGCATTAGGGAAATGCATCAATACGTAAGATGCTAATGAAGTGCCTACTAAAATTATAAATGGATGGAGCAAAGCAATAAGCGAGGCAATCTTCATTTCGCGTGCTTCTATTTTACGCCCCATAAATTCAGGCGTACGCCCAACCATTAAACCAGATATAAATACAGCTATGATGATAAATATGTAAAAGTTCATAAAACCTACCCCTACACCTCCGTAAAAAGAGTTGATCATCATATCAAACATCTGTGCTAAGCCCGATACCGGCATCATACTATCGTGCATGGAGTTTACCGAACCATTTGAAGTTACCGTAGTGGTTATCCCCCAATAGGCAGAAGCCGCAGGGCCAAAACGCACCTCTTTACCTTCCATTGATCCGGTTGGTTGGCTAACGCCTAAATGTGCAATAGCAGGGTTCCCATTAACCTCCGCAATAACCGAGGGGAAAACCATGAGGAGAAAGCCTGTAGTCATTACTCCGAAAATCACCCAGGCGAGTTTCTTTTTATTGAGATAAAAACCCAAAGCAAATATTAACGAAATAGGTATAATGATAATGCTAATATCTTCAACCATATTGGTGAGATAATTAGGGTTTTCAAAAGGGTGAGCAGAGTTGACACCAAACCAACCACCGCCATTTGTACCGGTTTGTTTAATGGCGATCATTGCAGCTGCCGGTCCACGTGAAATGTGAACTGTATCGCCCTGTAAACCTATCACGGTATCTTTCCCTTTAAAACTGGTAGGTGTACCGTTAAAAGCTAAAATAACGGCAACAACAAAACTTAATGGTAATAATAATCTTGTGATAATTTTTACCAGATAGTCCCAAAAGTTACCAAGTTTATCGGTTACTTTATCCTTCATGGCTTTAAAAATCACCATCATAGCCGCAAAACCAGTAGCCGCGCTCACGAAATGCAAAAACATAAACACAAATAATTGTGTATAGTAAGTAGCACCTGATTCACCCGAATAATCCTGCAAGTTAGTGTTGGTTAAAAAACTAAGCGCTGTATTAAAGGCCAGGTCAGGTGTCTGATTTGGGTTATGATCCGGGTTCAGCGGTAGATGCCCCTGGGACAGTAAACAGAAAAAGGCGTAAAATAACCAAAGAACATTAACGGTTAACAGAGCCTTTAAATGTTGTTTCCAATTCATTTCTCTGTTAGGGTCAATGCCGCTGAACTTAAAGATCAGTCGTTCGAGCGGGGCCATAAAGTCGAGCCAGGTTTTTTCACCTTTAAATACTTTAGCAATGTATTTACCCAGCGGAATTGCCAGGGCAACAGTCGCCACGTACATGAAAATAATACCTATATATTCAGTGTTCATGATAATTTTTATTATTAATAAGGATTAAAATTTTTCGGGTTTTAGAAGCACGTACACCATATAAATAAATACGGCTACGGCTACGATGAATAGTGCGATCATGTGTTTTAGATTTTTTCGAAGTAATTAACGGTTTTGAAGAAGATCCAGAATATGACTATGAAGCATAGTACATATGTGATAGTGAGTATAACATCCATGTTGATTTGATTTTATTAATAATTATTTTAATTGTGATATAATAGTGTGATTTTTAAATAGATGACGTAAATCATTGATATTGCCAAAAGCCAGAGAAAGGCAATTGTTAGTATCTCTTTGGCGGTATGTTTTAAATGTTGCCTTTTCATAAAACATTACAAATTTTATCACATCCATATTATTTTGATTTCCCAGACAGTATACCAAGCAGATGCCATTAAAATAACCAAAACTACAAGTTACTTGTATTCAGCATTTTACAATAAATAAAAGCACTTTAAAATGAATAAAAGATGACATGGGCCTATCATAATGATAAGGCATTATCAAAAAGAGAATTATTAGCTGAACTAAAATTTAATAAATTATGATTGCCTGGCGACGGTAAAAGGTACCGCAGATTATGCAAGGCGGATAGCTAAGTTAAAAGTTTAGGATGGCGATGAGATTGCCACACGCTAAACAACATAGTTTCATTTAGTTAATACTTAAATCTTTGGCAGTTTATACCCGTTATGATATTCTTTCATCAGGTATTCTTTATTAATCGCATGATCGGTGAAAGCATGGTCTGCTTCATTCCATTCTAATTTCTTACCACTGCGATAGGCTATGTTACCCATTTGCGCCACCGTAGCTACATGCGCTCCCGCCTGTATAGAGCAATGTAGATCAGTCATGTTACGGGATTTGACAACGCTCACAAAATTTTCCCAATGCTTATCCAAACCATTATCTGATGATGGTAAAAATGGTTTGCTTACTTTGCTTTTGCTTTGCCTTTCCTCAATTACTTCCCATCCTCCCCGGTTCAAAATAAGGGTGCCATTATTTCCGATATAAGCAATTCCGTGATCGCGGTTATAAGAGCCATTATCTATACCCATGGCCGAATCCCAAACCAGGTTGAAACCATCAAATTCATACAGGGTTGTTAACGTATCAGGGGTTTCTTCATATAGATCAGGGTAAGCAAACCGTCCGCCTAAGGCAGAAACAGATTTAGGTATCGGCGAATTCATACCCAGCAAACCATAATCTAATAAATGTACACCCCAGTCTGTCATCAGTCCACCGGCATAATCCCAAAACCAACGAAAATTAAAATGAAACCGGCTTGAATTAAATGGGACTGTTTTAGCCGGGCCAAGCCATGCTGCATAATTAACTCCTACCGGCGGCGCTGAATCCTGAACTACAGAGCCCGGCTTCATCCATCCCTGGTAACACCAAACTTTAACTGTGCGGATATTTCCCAGTTGCCCGCTTTGAACAAAGTCGACCGCATCCTTAAAATGTTGCTGACTCCGTTGCCACTGACCTGCCTGTACCACTTTATTATAGCGTTGCTGTGCATTTACCATTGCTCTGCATTCGCCTATAGAATTACCTACCGGCTTCTCTACGTAAACATCCTTACCTGCTTCGCAGGCATGAATCATGATCAATGCATGCCAATGGTCGGGTGTACCTATCACCACAGCGTCAATATCTTTTTGATCGAGCAATGTGCGATAATCATCATATCGCCTCACTTTTGATGTATCATAATTCATTTTTGACAGATCATTCATCCTTTTGTCCATCACATTCTTATCCACATCACAAATTGCTACCAAATTTACGCCCGGTACCTTTAAAGCCGACTGTACATCGGCCCAACCCATACCGTTTACGCCAATAGCGCCTATATTTAATTGGTCAGATGGTGCTATACGGTTTTTAAAAATGGCATAGGCCCGGGTATCAAAGGCTGAGGCTAAAATGGTGCCGCCGGCAATGATGGCCGACTTCTGTAAAAAATCCCTGCGTGAATTCATGATCTTATAATTGGTTTCTAAATATAGATTGAATTTTCTATTGTCTGAACCATAATTTTTAGCATTATAAGATTTCCTTTATTTTTAATTTCAAAATCGAAATTCAATCATTCGGCATTCTATACTAAACTCATTCCAATCCGTACTCTTTTAGCTTACGGTATAGGGTGGCTATACCGATATTCAAAAGCCGGGCGGCTTCGGCACGGTTGCCATGTGTATGGTTAAGTACGCGCTGTATGTGCAGTTTCTCAACAGATGAAAGGTCAAATGCCGAAAGGGTTTGATTTGTTTTTAATGGGGCGATATGCTTTATCTCGTGAGGTAGCAAAGTTTCGTCAAGCTCATTACCATCGCACAATATTACTGCACGTTCTATCACATTTTTCAGCTCCCTTATATTACCGGGCCAATTGTAGCCTTCCAGTTTTTCGATAAAAGTAGTTGATAGGCCTGTAATCTGTTTTTTCACTTTTGCAGCAAAGTATTGCATAAAAAATTCGGCTAACAAACCGATGTCTTTTTTATGATCACGCAATGCGGGCAGTGTGATCTGGAAAACTGATAAGCGATAGAAAAGATCAGAACGGAAATGATTCTCTTCAATTTCTTTTTGGAGGTCGCGGTTAGTTGCTGCCAGTATCCTTACGTTTACCTGGGTTGGTTTGGTATCGCCCACCTTAATGAACTGCTGCGACTCCAGTACGCGCAGTAACTTAGCCTGCAATTCGTGATCCAGTTCGCCTATTTCATCAAGAAATATGGTGCCACCATTCGCCTCTTCAAACAGACCTTTTTTATCCTTTACAGCTCCGGTAAATGCTCCCGCTTTGTGACCGAACAATTCGCTTTCAAGCAATTCTTTTGTAAATGCACTGCAATTAACAGCTACAAATGATTTATTGCTGCGGTTGCTTGCCTGGTGTATAGCTTCGGCAAAAATTTCTTTCCCTGTGCCCGTTTCGCCTAACAATAAAACAGTAGTATCGGTTAATGCTACTTTTTGTGCCAGTTTTACCACATCAGTTATCGCCGCCGACCGGCCTACTATCCTATCAAATCCAAATTTATCGTTGAGTTTATTTTCCAGTTCCAGTACCCGCTGTTGCAATAGTGCCTTATCCATTGCCTTACTTACCAGCGGAATGATCTTCTCGTTATCATCGCCCTTAGTTATATAATCAAAAGCACCGGATTTGATGGCCTTAACACCATCGTTAATGGTACCAAACGCGGTGAGTACGATAACTTCTGTTGCAGGCCAGTTTGTTTTTATCTGTTCAGTAAGTTCGATACCATTGCTATCAGGTAGTTTCACATCGCTCACGACAACTTGTATGGTATCATGCTGCAATTTGCGCAAACCCTCTTTACCGTTTGCCGCCGTGATCACTTCGTACCCTTCTAGCTGGAGGATACGGGCAAGCAGGTTTCTCAACCGCTCCTCGTCATCAATAATTAACAACTTGCCTTTTTGCATATGAGGTAGCAAAAGTGGTAAAAATTACTGCGAAAATAACAGCGAAACTTAATTGAGTCGGTTTCAAATTAAAAACACATTAGAATTATCTGTTAACGTCTTTTTACATTAATCCTTTTCATTAAAAAGTAATCAAACCTGTATCGATCTTCGAAATAAAAACAGGTTACAAACATTAAATAATTAAAATACCATGAAAAGGAAATTTGCAGGCTTAGCACTTCTGGCCATCTTAATAACCTCAATTACATCCGGATGTATAGTTCGCGAAGGATATGGTCATCATCACCATTATCATGATTATCGCGGTTATTAATACAGAATAGCAGATAAAATAGGTGCGAAAAAAGGGTTGATGATGATCAATCCTTTTTTTATGACCATGTTCAGATTAAAACCGCATTAGAAACATCGAAACAACGCTAATGATAGGAACATTTATTTATATTTAGCAGACTTAACAATTTAAACCTAATATGGCAACAAAAAAAACCTGGCATGATTCACATAAAGAATCAATGACTTTCGGACAAAGACTGGCAGATTCGGTAGCAACCGGGATGGGATCATGGCGATTTATTATTATTCAAACTGTTATTGTAGCTATATGGATGATGCTTAATGTTATAGCATTTGTAGCTCATTGGGACGTATATCCATTCATATTACTTAACCTGCTATTTTCTACACAGGCAGCATATGCGGCACCTATTATCATGATGGCGCAAAACCGTCAAAGTGAGCGTGACAGGACACAGGCAGATGCAGATTATGAAACTAATTGTGAAGCTAAAAAGGAAATAGAAGAGCTACAAATACGGCTTAATACGATTGAAGTTGATAAATTGGATAAAATACTTGCACTGTTACAGGAAATGAAAGCCAAATAGGTTATTTATTTTTTAAACTGATCACGGCATTCACCGTATTAAGCAATGAATTAGTGCCGGCAGCATCTTGCAATAACTGCCATATCATGATGCCGCCGGCCTGTTGCAATGCCAGTAAAGTTTTATTTTTTATGGTGAGTATGCCATTGTAATAAATGGTACCACCGCCTGGGATATCAATTTCGTCATTATTTGCTGCACCAGGATAGGTGCCGGCAATTTTCCGAAACGACATATCAGCAGGGGCATTTGGACCAAAACCATAGCCATAAAAAGGGATACCTAAATTTAATTTGTTTTTGGGTATCCCCTTTTCAACCACCCAGTAATTCAGATCCTCAACTGCCATATAATATGGAGCATGCGGACCAGGGTTTTCTGGTTTCCAAGGACCTGTTTTATCGTATGACATGATGTTGATAAAATCAAACAGGCTCAAAGCCCTGTCAGTATACCTGGTCTTATATACAGTAGCTACAGCAGCGGTCAATAATTTTCCTTTAGGTTTAAGTATCAGTGAAAGACCGGTGATAAAATTTCCATAATTCGTATCAATACGTTCACCTTCCAAATCGATGTCTACACCATCCAGGTTATACAATTCAGTTAATTGTGCTAATTTATCCATGAAAGCCATCCGGTTTGCATCGGTTAATAAAGCGGAATAATATGCCGGTGCAAGTCCGCCCCCTATAGATGCCAGTACTTTTACATGATATTGATGAACCCTATCAACAAATGCCCTTAAGCCTTTAAATGCAGCAAAGTTGCCGGTAGAATCAGGATTAATAAATGCGATATTGAGATGCGTAACCTTACTGTAATCAACCTGGCTGGCTTGTCCGTCCAGTATGTTTTGCAATCGTAAATAGCCTATTATTCTAAATTGAATTTGTTGAGCATTAACACAAATACAACTCATTAGTATCGCCAATAACAAAAAGTATTTCTTCATATCTTACTAATATCAGTTTAATTTATTGAATTGACCCGTAAAATTTATGATCATTTGATCACTAATAATCTTTATATTACTACCCCATTCACCCGATAAACTGATGAACAGATCAAAATATTTTGCATGGAGTATACTATTATTGCTGACGTTTTTTGCCAGTATCAGCAAAGCGCAAAATAAGGCTAAATTAAGGGTATTGGTATTAACTGATATTGAGGCCGACCCGGACGATTCTCAATCGATGGTGAGGTTTCTGACCTATAGCAACCAATGGGATGTGGAAGGATTTATCGCTACAACATCCATTCATCAAAAAAACAGGGTGGCACCCGAAACCATTCACTCCATTTTAAATGCATACAAAAAAGTATGGCCTAATTTAATAAAACACGAAAAAGGATACCCTACTTATGAACAGCTGAGTTTAAAAGTAAAAAAAGGTTTAGCCGTTTATGGTATGGAGGGTGTGGGCAAGGGGCATGATTCCGAAGGGTCTGAATGGATAATTAAAGTGCTTGAAAAACCGGATAGCCGCCCAGTATGGATATGTGTATGGGGCGGAACAAATTGCCTGGCCCAGGCTTTATGGAAAATTAAGGAAACTAAGACTGAGCAACAGGCCCAAGCTATTTATAAAAAGATAAGAATATACACTATTTCAGACCAAGACGATTCAGGGCCGTGGATACGTAGTACTTTTCCTAACCTGTTTTTTGTTTGCAGTACCGGTTATACCTACGGGCAGGCCACCTGGCTGGGTATGTCGTCTCACCTTCCCGGATCAAATACAGAAGTGGTAAGTAATGAATGGATTGCAAGGAATATACAACAGGGACATGGCCCGCTTGGTGCTGCCTACCCGGATGTTGCTTATGGTATGGAGGGCGATACGCCATCATTTTTATCATTAATATCAAATGGATTAAATGATCCTGAGCATCCTGGTTATGGGGGCTGGGGAGGAAGATATGATTTTTACACGCCTGAACTATTCCATACGCCTGATCAGTTTTCCCGCCCTAACTGGCCGGTTACCTTTCAGGAAACCCATCCTCTCTGGACAAATGCCGAAGACTCGGTTTTTTCGCAGGTTGATAAAAAAGGCTACAAAAATATACAGGCAACCATCTGGCGCTGGCGGGAGGAATTTCAGAATGATTTTGCTGCACGCATCGCCTGGACAACTAAAAGCTATAAGGAAGCCAATCATCCGCCCGTTCCGGTTTTGGCACATCCAGACCATTTTTCTGTAAAATCAGGTCAGCAATTCCATTTAAGCGCCAAAGGGACTTATGACCCGGATGGAGATTCGATGAGTTACCGGTGGATGCAATATCCCGAAGCCGGAACATATAAAGGACTGGTCAGCTTCTCGCCTTATTCAACTAATTTATATGATCTGCCGGTTACTGCCCCGGTAGTAACATCTCCACAAACCATCCATTTTATTTTAAAGGTTACTGATAAAGGCACACCACCTTTAACCAGGTACAAACGGGTTATTGTAACTGTTGTCCCCTGATGATGTTCACCGAGACATACCTACTGTAACAAAACCGTACACTACCGTTCGGATACGAACAAACACCCCGACTCGAATCATATTTAATTAATTGAATATCAATCTATTAAATATTCGGCATGATATTGCTGTTTTTTGTATTTGTCTTTTCTATTGCTCTTCCTTATATACTGAAATATAGTTTATCGACCTGTTAAACATCAAGTTATGGTAAAAAACTATTTGAAGATCGCCTGGCGAAACCTTATCAAGAATAAGGCCTCCTCGTTTATAAACATTGGCGGCCTTGCTGTAGGCATGGCTGTAGCTATGCTAATAGGGCTGTGGATACATAGCGAACTATCGTTTGACAAAAGCTTCCCGAACCACGACCGTATAGCCCAGGTCATGCAAAATCAATGGATCAACAATGAAACAGATACATGGAACAGCCAGGCCTATCCACTGGGCCCTGATCTTCGCAGCGAGTATGGTAGCGACTTTAAGCATGTGATTATGGCTTCATGGACTGGCGGACATATTTTATCCTATGCGGACAAAAACCTGAAAATAAGGGGCAACTTCATGGAACCGGATATCACAGATATGTTATCGCTGAAAATGATTAAGGGAGGCCGTAATAGCTTAAATGATCCTAAATCGATACTGCTCTCCCAATCGTCAGCTAAAGCCATATTTGGCGATGCCGACCCGATGGACAAAACCATAAAGATTGATCATGATAATGTGCTTACCGTAAAAGTAACCGGGGTTTATGAAGATCTCCCTGAAAACTCATCCTTCGGCGACCTGACTTTTATTTCTCCATGGCAGCTACTGGTAAAAGACCAGCATTACGATACCCGGTTTAACAACCCATGGGGCGCCAGCTGGTTTCAAACCCTTGTGCAAATTGCAGACAATGCCGATATGGGCAAGGTTACAAACAAGATCAAAAACATTAAGATGAACGATCTTGTGCGCACTCATAATAGCGATGCGCGGTTTAAACCTGTCATCTTCCTTCACCCCATGAATAAATGGCATCTGTACGGCGATTTTAAAAATGGCGTAAACACAGGCGGAAGTATCCAGTATGTATGGCTGTTCGGTATTATTGGTGTATTTGTGTTGCTGCTGGCCTGCATCAACTTTATGAACCTGAGTACCGCCCGATCCGAAAAACGCGCCAGGGAAGTAGGCATACGTAAGGCAGTGGGCTCAGCCCGTAGTCAGTTGATTATCCAGTTCTATTGCGAGTCGTTGCTGATCGCCGCTTTCTCGTTCCTGTTTGCATTGTTGCTTGTGCAATTATGCCTGCCCATCTTTAATGAGGTAGCTGGTAAAAAGATGCTGATGCCATGGGATAACTCACTATTCTGGTTGACCGGTATGGGTTTCACAATGTTAACCGGCCTGATCGCCGGTAGTTACCCGGCTTTGTACCTGTCATCTTTCAACCCGGTGAAAGTACTGAAAGGCACCTTCCGTGCAGGTCGCCTGGCGTCTGTACCGCGAAAGGTTTTAGTGGTAATGCAGTTTACTGTTTCGATCGTACTGATCATTGGAACTATCGTGGTTTTCAACCAAATACAGTATGCTAAAAACCGTCCTGTCGGTTATAACATCAATGGTCTCATGGTCGTTCCGCTGCAGACGGATATTATTGGCAAACAATATGATGCTGTAAAAAATGATCTGCTGGCAAGCGGGGTAATTGCATCGGTTTCAAAGTCAGAGACACGCATAACAGATGGAGACGTGACTAACGGTGGGTTTACCTGGCAAGGTAAAGATCCCGCCCTGCAGGAAAATTTCAAGAGCATGGGCGTTTCCCCGGAATTTGGCAAAACTGTTAGATGGAAAATAAAGGAAGGGCGTGACTTTAACCCTGCCTTTCTGAGCGACTCATCGGGTTTTATTATCAATGAAGCATGCGTAAAATACCTGGGCTTCAAAAACCCCATTGGCCAAACTATTACCTGGCAGGGCAATGGCAATTACAAGATCATTGGGGTAGTAAAAGATATCGTCAGCGAATCGGCTTATGAGCCTGTACAACAGACTTTCTTTTACCTGCGCAAAGGATTAAATAATGTCGATATCAGGATCAATACTAATACAAGCGCGCATGATGCCATCAGCAAGATTGGGGCTATTTTTAAAAAATATGATCCTTCCACGCCGTTAGAGTACAGTTTTGCTGATGACGATTACGCCAAAAAATTCGATAATGAAGAACGCATTGGTAAGCTGGCCAGTTGTTTTGCGAGTCTGGCAATTTTCATCAGTTGTTTGGGCTTATTCGGTATGGCCTCTTTTATGGGCGAGCAGCGAATTAAGGAAATTGGAGTTCGCAAAGTATTGGGCGCATCGGTGTTCAACCTCTGGCGCCTAATGTCCAAAGATTTTGTAATACTGGTTATTATATCATTGGTGATAGCCACACCCGTTTCCTATTATTTTATGCATAAATGGCTGCAAAATTATCAGTACCGTGCCGAAATAGCCTGGTGGATATTTGCACTAACGGCATTCGGGGCCATAAGCATTACTTTACTAACAGTTAGCTATCAAAGCGTTAAAGCTGCTTTAGCTAACCCGGTAAAGAGCCTGAAGACGGAATAGTTGGCGAAAGGTAAAAATTGAAAGGTGTTAAAAATTAGAAATTGAAGTTTAAATATCATGATAAAAAATTATTTAAAATTAGGCTTTCGTAACCTGGCAAAAAACAGGTTATCGTCCGCAATAAATATTCTCGGCCTTGCTTTAGCGGTGGGCTGCTGCCTGGTTGTATTCCAATTTTTTGACTGGTCTATGCACATGGATAATTTTC
>JAQBOK010000082.1 GCA_028288085.1 Mucilaginibacter sp. | reverse complement strand
TGCAGGTAACTGCTTCGGGCGTGCCGAACACTTCAAGCGCTCCATCTATCACGTGCGCACCCAGGTCATACAATATCCCCGAGCCTGGCAGCGGCTTCTCCCGCCATGCACCGGGACGCAGTTCGCGACGGAAACGATCGTAATGCACCTCATATTCCACCAGTTTGCCCAACGCCTTGCTTTCTATAATTTTTTTAACTGTATTGTGCCCGCTATCGAAACGGCGGTTATGGTGCACAGTCAATACCCTGTTCTGTTGTTTTGCTATCGCGATGAGTTCATCCGCATCTGCTGAAGTAATGGTGAAAGGTTTTTCTACGACCACATGCTTACCTGCCAGCAAAGCCTGTTTAGCTAAACTTAAGTGCGATGTATTGTGAGAGCCAATGAGTACCAACTCAATATCAGCATCATTCATGATCGCATCGGCATCGCTTACAACTTCTGTACTCGGATAGATAGACCTGGCTTTCGATGCTTTTATCGGATCGGACGTGCTTATTTTTTTTAGGCTGAAACCAGGATTAGCATCAATAAATGGCGCAAGGAATGTTTGTCCCGAATTACCGAAACCGATGATACCAGCGTTGATTACTTTTTTCATAGATCAAAATAATATTTAAGAAAGCCATTTCGAACCTGTCAAATGACATATGTTTAATACAATATTTTTACAAATCAATTAAATGCAAATAAGCTTTTATGGTGATATTGCATGCACAAATACGCCATAAAAATAACATTACCATTATGAAATACAGAACTTTTGCAAATAAGGAACAACTATCAGCCATCGGATTGGGCTGTATGAGCATGAGCCATGCCTACGGTGTACCCAACGACCCTGAATCTATAGAAACCCTGCACTTGGCGCTCGACCTCGGCATTAACTTTTGGGATACTGCCGATGTTTACGGCAGTGGCAAAAACGAAGAGCTGATATCAAACGTTTTAAGCACTAATCGGGATAAAATATTTATCGCCACTAAATTCGGCTTCAGGGCTAACGCCGATGGGAGGTTGAGCACTTTTGATGGCAGTCCCGCCTATATCAAACAAGCCGTTGAAGCCAGCCTGAAACGCTTGAAGATTGATACCATTGACCTGTACTACGCCCACCGCATAGATCCCAACGTTCCTGTAGAAGAAATGGTTGGCGCCATGGCCGAACTGGTAAAGGAAGGAAAAGTAAGATATTTGGGGCTTTCAGAAGCATCTGTACATTCTATCCGCAGGGCACATGCTGTTCACCCCATCAGCGCATTACAAAGTGAATACTCATTGCTGACACGAGGTGTAGAACAGGAGATATTGCCGGTTTGTAAAGAGTTAGGCATCGCATTTGTGCCGTTCAGTCCGCTTGCAAGAGGATTGATGACCAACACGCTAAACCTGGGCGAGCTGCCGGATACTGATTTCCGCAAGTCGATACCCCGTTACCAAAAGGAATACCAGGATAACAATCAAAAACTGGCGGAGGCCTTTGCACAGCTTGCGGAGCAAAAAGGATGTAGCCCGGCACAACTGGCTTTAAGCTGGGTGTTGGCACAAGGTGATAATATCATCCCTATCCCCGGCACCAAAAAACGTAAGAACCTGAAGGATAATGCCGGCAGTGTTGATGTAATTTTATCGGCGGATGACCTGCAAAATATCGAAGCGTTATTAGCCAAATATCCAAATACCGGCGACAGGTATAACGAAGCCAATTATAAGTTTGTGGATAAGAATTAGGCGTTCTTTTACTTTTTAAAAGTCCTCTCCAAAGGAGAGGACATAAGTCGAAGGCCAAGAGCGAAAAGTCTTTCGCTGACGAGCTGTTTGATTACTTTGGCGCGTCAAATTGCGATAGCAATCATGAACACCGATAAAAAACAAATAACTGGTGAATAATGGACTAGGCCCCCGCGGCCATGAGCGGAACGATGCTCTCATTTAGCACAAAGCACTATCAAATCATTACTCCGGCAACTCCCGCAAATAAATATCCCTATAATACACATGTGTCCCATGTGCCTGTAATTCTATTTGCTCTTTCGGAAAAATAGGTTGTTTTCTATCCCAGTAATTATCCATCACTACATTGTCCACAACCAAAACACCGTTCAGATAAACCGTTACTTTATCATCCTTCATAATAATATGGAAATTATTCCAGTCGCCTATGGCGTTATCGGCCAGCTTAAGGGGCTTACTTTCGTGTGCCTTATTATTGTATAATCCGCCAGAACCTACTTGCGCACCAACACTTACTCTTGATGTATCCCATATTTGCACCTGCGGCGAACCACGCAGATAAATACCAGCATCCCCATTCTTTTCTATCTTCCAATCCACATACATTTCAAAATTGCGGTACTGTTTTGTGGTGCAAATATTTTCGCCACCGCCGCTAAAATTTAAAACACTATCCTTCACATACCAGCCTTTACGCATAATCTCATCAGCCTCTTTTTGCTTAATAACCAAACTATCTGCCGATAGCTTACTTCGCCTGATGGGGTTTTCCACCAAGCCTTTCCAGCCGGTCAGATCGCGGTTATTAAATAAAGGAACAAGTCCGGCATCTGGCGGCATTTCTGCAATATATTTGCGTATGGCCACTTTCTCATAGTCGCTGTCGCCACCTTTTTTTATCAGCATCGCTTTTTCAAGCCATTGCTTTACGTTGTTGCCGTAAAAATCTTTATTTGATAAGGCAATGGTCGAAACATATTCGGCTACATCGCCCTGAAGCTGGGGATCATTCAAATAGTTGCTTACAAATACCAGTGCGGTAAAGGTTTTATTTTTCGCTAATTCTTCTAATATCAATTGTTTCTGCGGAACAGTTTGCGCCACCTCCATGGCGTCACGCAGGTAAATCACTTTTTCATCAGCCGGGTAATCAGATTTGCTAATGATGGCTACATAACCTCTTAATGCCTGGTTTTTTAGTCCGGCATCGGCAGTTTCCTTACTGATCAAAAACAGTTTCGGTGCTGAGCTTACATCAGCCCATTCAGACAATGCTGTAATTGCAGCTTGTTTAGCCGGGCCATCGCCTAGTTCAAAAGCCTTTGATACGGCATCCAATGATTTTTTATCACCAATGCTTGCCAGGATATTGAAATATAAAGGCTTTCTATCTGCAGTAGCCTTATCCATTTGCTGCAGCACCAGCGTGGTTTGTGCCGGTTTATTTTTTGACTGCCCTATTACTGCAATAATTGCCGCACCTATATCTGATGTTTCTGTTGTTTGTGTTGATGAAGCCAATAAAGCAAACAACTGCTCCAGGTTATCTTCGCCCGCGAGTTGTCTTAGAGATGCGTATGCCGCCGCGCGAACATTAGCTTGATCGCTTTTTAGTAAAGGCAATACCGAACTGATCTGCGCGTGTGCCTCACGTGCCCCTAAAAAATTGATCAAAACTACCTGTCCATCCGCAGGCATTGAAGGTAATAGCGGTGCAACACGCTGAGGAAGGTCGACACCTTTCATTACCATTAAGGCATTTTGTACTGCCGCAATTTCGTCAGTGTTTACACTTTTCAACACCACTAAAAGGCTATTCAACACTTTATCCTGTCCTATTTTCCCCGAAGCATAAACTGCAGCTACAACCACTTTACCGTCTGGATTGCCGAGTTCTTTTTCAATTGCCGGGAGTGCCGACCGGGCATTATTGTTGCCCAGCATACCAATAATGGCAGCTTTTTCGGCAGCATTTGATTTGCTTAATTCATTAATCCACAAAACGGTTGTTGAAGGCGATAGATATGGCCCGGCAAATTTTAAGGCGGCATCGCGGTATTGAGGGTTGTTATTTCTCGCCGCTTCAATTAGTAATGGCGTGCATTTGGCGCCTTGCATATTCGCCAGTAATTCTAACGCCGCGGTATGAGTTTGCACCTGGTTGGCCAGGCTTGCCTTTGCTGATAATGTTTTTGCCAGCCGGGCTGCTATTGCTGCCTTACCCCTTTTAGCTAAATTTTTAATGTATAAAAGATAGGCCGAGGTTGCATTCGTTTCATCATAAGTAAAGCCTGCTTTTTGTGCCGCATTAGCCATTAGGTTGATGGATATGGGGTCGGCAATATTTGCCAGCGCATACAAAGCAACTTTTAGTTTTTTATCATTGCCTATTACCGATGAAATACTTTTTACCGCTGCCACATTATGGCTATCACCAAGGGCTTCTACTAATGTTAACCTGCAACTGCCCTGTGAACTTTTTAAAGCCTGCAATAAGGCTGCCTTTGCAGCTGGTGAATTTATTTTTACCAAAGTTCTTGCAGCAGGATCGCAAAGCCGCTCATCATTTAAATATTTTTTCAGGCTGATAGTAGCATCATCCTTACCTGCTATTTGCAGCTGACTGATAATAAATGCCTGGTTCTCCTTATCACTTACTTTTGATAAAGCTTTACCGTATGCCCCTACTGCCATAGCACGCCAGGCCTCTTTACTTTTTTGGGTAACATAAAATGAAAAGCCGCTGATGGCATCAAATATTTTGGTGTTATCACCCTGCCCGGACGGCTGCAGCATAACCAACATATTGACTATCCCGTTCTCGCCAAGTTGCGCTATCGCGGTGGCATTGGCATTTAAATCCTTCGCATTATTTGCAGGCTCCTTCTCCAATATAGCGCTAATGCGGCTGTCAGTCTGTTGCGCTTTTGCCAATGCAGCGAAGGTGAAGAGAAAGGCAATTGCGATAAATATTTTCCTCATGGTTTTGATCTCAAATGGTTAAATGGTCCAGGGTGCACGAAGTGGTGGGAAGATAAGGCGATTGGCGCCTTCATCATCAATAAATTCTTGCTTCACCGGGTCAAATTTCAATGACCGGCCCAGGCGTAAAGCTGCCAGCCCAATATTGATAATGGTACATGAATGATAACCGTTCTCTTCATTCAAAGCGAATTTTTTTCTGTTTTTTACCGCGTCGATAAAATCCGTTACCTGGGGTTGCGGATCAGGAAATGCCGCCAGTTTCTTTTCCAGGTCGGGTATGTCAGACTTAAAGCCGGGATACAATTTACCATTCGGCCCCTCTAGGTAGGGCACATCATCATCCTTGCCTTCCCCATCCAGTATGATCTTGCAGCCATCGGCGTAGGTATATTCAATACGTCGCCAGGTGCCTACGGCGTCCATATTTTGTTGCGGGGCATCTATCTCTACGCTGATAGGGCTGGTATGGTCTTTACCTAAAAAGTATTGAACAGGATCTAAAT
Source organism: Mucilaginibacter sp. (assembly GCA_028288085.1). Classification (GTDB taxonomy): domain Bacteria; phylum Bacteroidota; class Bacteroidia; order Sphingobacteriales; family Sphingobacteriaceae; genus Mucilaginibacter. Next base: position 16,064 of record JAQBOK010000082.1, on the reverse strand, counting down.
AATGCTGCCCCATATCACTTAAGCCACCACCATCATAATCCCAATAACCTCTAAAAGTTTGATGTACCCGGTGCGGGTGATAAGGTTTATAAGGTGCAGGGCCAAGCCAGGTTTCATAATCCAGTTCTGGCGGAACAGGCATAACAGGCAGATCAGTTTTTCCAACCCAGTAAAACTTCCAGTCGAAGCCGGTGTGCTTGCCTACCGTTACTTTTAGGGGCCAGCCCAACAAACCACTTTCAACCAGTTTTTTAATTGGCTTTACCGTTGTACCCATACCATAAAAATTATCCTCAAAACGGAACCAGGTATTTAGCCGGAAAATACGGCCGTGCTGTTGTACCGCTTCCATTACACGCTTCCCCTCGCCTATCGTATGCGTCATAGGTTTTTCGCACCAGATATCCTTTCCGGCCCGCGCCGCGTCAGCGGCTATAATTCCATGCCAGTGCGGCGGGGTAGCTATGTGTACAATGTCAACTTCAGGCAATTGTATCAACTCACGGTAATCGCTCATGGTTTTGGCGCCGTTGTTCACCATTTTGGCAGCTTCCTGCAGATGGTTCCTATCTACATCACATAAAGCAACCACCCTGGTGCCGCCATACGGTATATGGTTTTTCCCCATACCGCCAACACCAATAATACCTTTGGTCAACTGATCGCTTGGCGCCAAATAGCCTTTCCCTAATACAAAACGGGGCACAATGGTAAATGTGGCAACGGCAATAGCCGATTTCTTGAGGAACTCCCGCCGGGAATTATTATTCTTCTCTTCCATGAAATTGATGGATATAGGTCAATTAAAAATAAAAGGACAGTGGTTTAAAGTTATGATTGCAAATAGTCAGGTAAAAATCTTACAACTTGCAACCTTTAACTTACAACTTATTATTATAATTCTTTAATCATGATATTCTTGTAGTAGGCCTTATCTCCATGATCCTGCAATGCTATTTCGCCTGTTTTGGCTTTACCATAATCCGGGTAATCTTTCCATTTTGCCGCCTCACGTTTCTTATTCCAATCATCGGTCCATGCCTCAAACTCCACTATTTTTTTCCCATTCAACCAATGCTCTACATGGCCTTTGTTAAAGATTATTTTGCTTGTGTTCCATTCTCCCACAGGTTTTAAAACTTTCTGATCGTTGGCTACGTGCATCCCATAATCAGCCCCGGCTTTTTGCCATTCTTCCAAATGCTCAGGGAAAGTTACATCATCAATAATTTGGTACTCGGGCCCGGTTTCATACGGCGAATGATATTTGGCACCTTCAAGTACATGGTACATCACACCACTGTTGCTGCCCTTATCTACTTTCCATTCCCAGGTCAATTCAAAATTAGCGTAGGTTTTATCAGTAACAATATCTCCTCCGGCAGCATCTTTGGCCGCACCAAGGCATACCAGGGCGCCGTCCTCAATTTCCCAGTTTTTAACCGCGCCGGTTTTATTGTAGCCATGCCAGCCATTCAGGGTTTTGCCATCAAACAGGCTAACCCATCCGTCTTTTTGTGCTGTATTTGTTTTAGAAACAGTGAATGCCAGCGATGCTATTACGATCAGCATCACGGCAGATAATTTGAATTGGTTTTTCATGTTTGTTTAATTTGGTTGATAAACAGGTATAAAAAAGTGGAAGAGCAGTTGTTCTCACAACTATCATTGGTAAATTTATAAGATTTAACAGATAAATGATCCTATCCGGATAATTATTTCAGTAGGAGCATCTAAAAGTTTTTCGCTATCTCCTTCTGATTATTCAGAGGCCACAATATATATCTGCTTAATCAAATATTCCACCAATAAGTCCATTTTATTACCAGTTGACGGTTTTTTGGCGTGTAAGGGGAAGGCATTGAATTTTCGCCGTAAACAATAAACAAGTCAGAAGCAGGTTTATACCGCCATTGAAAACGGGTGTTCACATTCATGTTTCTTTGCTGATCGTTATACTGTACATAGGTGGTAAAGTATAAGGTATTAGTGAAAGTTACATCCACTTTTGGACCAATTAGCGTAAACCTGGTGGTGCCATAAGGCTGCGGCAGACGAAGATCCTGGTACGAGCCATTTATCGCGATATTTACATAGGGTTGAAAGCGTAAGCCCACCTGACCGGTAACACTGATCCGTTTCCCGTTATCATAGTATCCCCCATAAGTTCCCTCCAACTGGTAAGTAAATACGCTTTGCGGCTTAGATACCATTAGTATATCCAGCGTATTATACCGGTGCTGCGACCCTACAGAAAGGCTGTCTTTGCCGGTATTAGTCGGATCGAAGGGAAGTAATAGTTTCACATAATCATTAATGCCCGAAACCGTGAGCGTACTCCGGTTACGGAAGGTCATGATATAAGACAGAACACTTTCGTTATCTGTACGGTTTAAGCTTTCATTAAAAAAGTAATTAGAGGTAAACTGCAAGCCGTAGCTTAATATATCGCCTTTCTTCGGGAAAAAATTGCGAAGCACCAATGGACTTAACTTTACATAACCCGTGCGTGGTACGTACCCTACCGCGGCATTATAATTTTTACCTACATATTCCTCCTGCATGTAAAACGTCCAATATTTGCTGACGTATTGTAAATGGTCGGCCAATACCAGGTCGTGGCCACTTTCGCCGGGCGTGAATGATTTTAATGCCAGCAATTTACCGGTCCACAAATTACTGTTTGATGCCAGGTTAAATTCCATACCCACGTTGCGGTTATAATTTCCGCTGTTGTTTGTTCCCGGCGTAGACCCTGTAAAATCCTTATTAACAAACATAAATCCAATGTTCGACCGCTCAAATACTCGTCGTTGCAAAGTAAGTATGCCATAATTATCTGCACCAAGATCGTTTGCTGTTGAGCCTCCTGTTTGAATATCCATTAACCCGATACGCCAATCCTTATCCAGCTTGCCGGTAAGCCTGGTACCAAAATCAATAGGCTGATTGAGCCCTATACGCCTTGAAAAGAAGGGCCTTATATCTGAATAACCAAAATTGGAGAACAGGTCACCATTCTCCAGAAAAAACTGGCGTTTCTCCGGGAAGAAAAGTTCATAACGGTTAAGGTTGATCACCTGCTGATCTACATCAACCTGCGAAAAGTCAGGATTAACTGTAACATCCAAATTGAGTGATGGCGTTACCGAAACCTTGGCATCGCCTCCGGCTTCACGTTTAAATTCAGTTTGCCCTTTGTTCTGATAATCTTTTGACACTCCCGTAAGCAGGTAAGGTATAATGGAAACATTGCTGCTTGAAGTGGGTGGTTGCTCGTCCCAAACCAAAGTGCCGGTGTAGGCAAGCGAAGCAGTAGGAAATTGCCGCGGTACCGGCGCCCAGCTTGATTTCTCGGTACCTTTAAGATCATTCCTGCTAAAATTAATTCCCCACTCTTTTATTCCTTTTTTATAACGGATACTTTTAAAAGGTATGGCTGCCTCAAATACCCACTTGTTGGGATAATTTTTTACTGAAGATACCCATCGGTTATCCCAGTTAAGGTCTACGCAGACACCTGCATACATGCTCCCATCCCATTGTGCGCCTTCCGCATTTGCACCAAAGGTAAAGCCATCTGTGCTTGCATAAAACGGGTCTATAAAGAAAATAAAGTTATCATTCTTCTGAAAACTGAAATCCCTCTTGAGCGATTCCACCATGTATGGGCCCGGGATATTTGTATAACAAATGGCCAGTATATACAGGTTTTTGTCGTCATAGGTCATGCGTACAACCGTGGGCACTTTGGCCAGGCTGGTATCCATGGGCAAAACCATGTGAAAATCACTGGTCGAATCTGCTTGCATCCAGGCTGGTTCGTCCATCACACCATCAACGGTTATAGCCGAATTTGCCCTGCGGATGTGGTATTGGTACCCGGCATTCTTTTTTTGCGCTATCGCATTAAAAACCAACAGACAGCAAACTATTAGTGTAAAGAGTATTTTTAAGTTAAGTGGGTAAATTATTTTCAATACTGCTGTTTTAATATTTATGCCTGCAATAATTCGGTGGCTTAAGATAACAGCAAAAAATAGAATTCCTAAGTAAAACTTCACTTAAGCATAAAATCTTTACAATTGGTTTTACCAATAATTAAGCGTTGCTTTATATGCATCTTGCCATTATGGCATAAATACATCTTAAAACAGCTAAAAAAATCAAATTGTAACAACGGTATGGGTTTTGTAATCAAAGTTATAAATTCAACCATTAAATAAAAAAAATAGAAACATGAAAACTTCTTATATAGTTGTAGGTGTAATTGTATTAGTTCTCCTTTTTGGAGGGTGTGGCTGTGTATCAAGCTACAATAATGTTGTAAAACTGGACGAAAATGCCAAATCAAAATGGGGTACGGTGCAAACCGATTATCAGCGCCGTGCTGACTTGATACCTAACTTGGTTGCTACAGTAAAAGGGGTTGCAAATTTTGAAAAAAGCACATTGGTTGACGTAACCAATGCCCGTGCAAGAGCAACTTCGATACAAGTAGACCCAACCAAGCTTACGCCTGAGACCATTCAAAAATACCAGGCGGCACAAGGGCAGCTAAGTACTGCTTTGGGCCGCTTATTAGTAGCTGCCGAAAATTATCCGCAATTGAAGGCGAATGAAAACTTTAGCGGCTTGCAGGCTCAGTTGGAAGGTACCGAAAACCGCATAGCAGTTGCAAGACGCGATTTCAATGATGCCGTACAGCTTTACAATACAGATATCAAATCGTTCCCAACAAACTTTGTTGCAAAAATGGGCGGATTTACTGAAAAAGGATATTTCCAGGCAGATGCTGCATCGGCTAATGCGCCTAAAGTTCAATTCTAAAATAGGATTACACCGATTTTTAAAATTGATTACACCAATGGATTAAAAGAATCGGTGTAATCATAAAAAAGAATCGGTGTAATCATAAAAAATATCAGTGTAATCACAAAAAGTATGGCAGTATTTAACGAAGAAGAACAGCAGCGTATTCGCCGTGCCATTGAGGATGCCGAAAAGCATACCTCAGGTCAGATACGTGTTTGTATTGAAAAAACATGCAGTGAAAATGTGCTCGACCGTGCTGCCAAGTATTTCCACCAGTTGGGGATGCATAAAACCAAACTGCGTAATGGGGTATTGATTTACCTGGCTACTGTGGACCGTAAATTTGCTATTATTGGTGACAGGGGTCTTAACAAAGTGGTACCGGAAAATTTCTGGGATGATACCAAGGAGGATATGCTTAATCATTTTAAGTATGGCGACCTGGTTGAAGGTATAGTTACCGGGCTTAAAATAGCCGGCGACCATTTAGAAAAATACTTCCCCCACAAATTGGATGACACCAACGAATTATCTGATGATATAGCCTTTATGGATGGCGATTAAAAATAAAACCATGTTCAAAAAAATTATATTATTTTCTTGTTTCGTGCTATGTGCCTTACTGGCATTTTCGCAGGAACTGCCGCCAAAGTCAAATACGCTGGTAAATGATTTTACCAATACGCTATCGGATGGAGACAAACAGCAACTGGAACATAAATTGGTTGCCTTTAACGATTCCACATCAACACAGATAGCTGTGGTGATCATTAAATCTGTAGGCCAGTATGATATTGATGATTACGGTCAAAAGCTTGGCCGTAACTGGGGAATAGGGCAAAAAGGCAAAAATAACGGTATTATTGTATTGGTAGCCCTTGGAGATCGTAAAGTAACCATACAAACCGGCTTGGGTGCAGAAGGTGCTGTGCCCGACATTATTACTCACCAGATTATCCAGAATGATTTTCAGCCTAATTTTAGAGCAGGCAATTATTATGCTGGTCTTAATGCCGGTACTGATGACCTGATAAAATATATAAAAGGCGAATATAAGGCCGATAAAAAGCCACAGCAGGGAAAAGGCCCGGGCAGCGCACTCGTTATTGTTATCATCGTTATTGTTATACTAATATTAGTATTTCGTAACCGTGGTGGCGGCGGACAGATCATTGACAGCCGTGGCGGCGCAAGCCCTTTCTGGTGGTTCCTGGGCGGTGCAATGCTTGGTCGTGAAAGCGGTGGATGGGGCGGTTTCTCGGGGGGTGATGGCGATGGAGGTGGCGATAGCGGCGGCGGTTTTGGTGGTTTTGGCGGCGGCGATTTCGGCGGTGGCGGATCAAGCGGAAGCTGGTAGTCATTCCGGAAATTCTAAATACTAAGCTCTAAATTCTACATTTAATATGCGCACGCTAACCTGGAAAAAACTTTCATCTACCTATATACACAAAGGCCCTTGGGCTACCCTTCGTTCAGACAGGTGTGAAATGCCTGATGGGCACATTGTTGAAGATTACTATGTATTAGAATATCCCAACTGGGTAAACGCGGTAGCAATAACCGAAGACAATGAAATCTTAATGGTTCATCAATATCGCCATGCAGCAGGTATTGTTTCGCTCGAGATTCCTGGCGGTGTAATTGACGATGGCGAATTACCAGAACAAGCCCTGCGGCGTGAACTATTGGAAGAGACAGGCTACCAGTTTGATGATTTTGAATTACTGTGTACAGTTTATGCTAATCCGTCAACAGCTAACAATCATACCTATTGCTATTTAGCTAAAGGTGGTAAAAAGGTGCAGGAGCAAAAGCTGGACGCACAGGAAGAATTGGTTGTTGAAACCTTCACCATCCCTGAAGTAAAACAATTGCTGGCTGATAATAAAATAGCCCAATCCTTGCATTGCACCGGGCTGTTTTATGCGTTCATCAAGTTAGGAGTGATCTAATCGGGGCAATTGCCTGTTCGTACATTATAAAATACTGAAACGATCTTCCAGCCCACATTAGTTTTCATCAACTGGAAAACATCTATACCACAATGGCTGAATTTTTTGCCGAAGTAGAATTTATAGGGTGCCCAAACCATAGCCAGGTTATTATTAATGCTGACCTCGCCAAAGGTTATCCTTTCGTCGTAAACGTCCTTATGAGGTGTACCAATTCTTCTTATAAAGACATCGCCCTGGGTAATTACTAAAGAATCAGGCCTGTCTTTTGCAGATTGTATATGCTGAATTACCATGCCATCTGCAAAAGTATTTCGCAGGGAAAGGGTATCGCCACTACGCATACTATCAAACATGTTGTTGATTACTTTTTTTATGGCATCATTATCGTTCGTTTGGCAAAAGGCCGGTGAGCAAAGTGCCAACAGTAAACAAAGGATCAATAGTTTTTTCATAATTGGGGTAATTATTAATTTCATACAATTTAAGCAAATTTATATATGGCGCAAATTGATCATAAGCCTATATTGAGCTTTAATAGAAGCCAAGAGCCCTAAATAGTGGATTTTTGAAGGAATAAATATTAACTAAGCCCAAAATGTCATTCCCAACAAGTATGCGCTGCCTGTGAATTAGGCATGGGTAGAAATCCTATATGACTTGCTAAGCGGGGGCTATGTATGATGTATAAGATTTCTCTCTGTAGTTAGAAAATGACAGAGCGTTTTAAACAAAAACGCCATTGTGGTTAGCAATGGCGTATGTTAGAATATGATAAATAATGCCTTACGACATCTTCAACTTCTTCTGTATATCGGCCACGTAGCCTTTAAATTTCTTATCGGTATCGATCAGGTCTTCAACTGTCTGGCAGGCATAGATCACTGTTGAGTGGTCACGGCCCCCGAAGAAACTACCGATAGATTTTAATGAGCTTTTAGTATGGGCCTTGGCCAGGTACATAGATATTTGCCTTGCCTGTACGATCTCGCGTTTACGGGTTTGTGATTTTACCATTTCAATAGGCACTTCAAAATACTCGCATACCAGGCTCTGGATGTACTCCATAGAAATTTCTTTGGACGAATTTTTTACAAAATTCTTCAGCATTTGCTTAGCCAGGTTCAGGTCTATCTCCTTGCGGTTAAGTGTTGACTGTGCGAGTAGAGATACCATTGCTCCTTCCAGTTCGCGCACATTGTTATCAATATTATGGGCAACGTATTCAACCACATCATTTGATAGTTCAATACCATCCTGGTATATTTTATTTTTAAGGATGGCCATGCGTGTTTCCAGGTCAGGAATTTGCAGATCGGCCGAAAGGCCCCATTTAAAACGGGACAACAAACGCTCTTCTAAACCTGCCAGATCTTTCGGCGCCTTATCAGAAGTGATAATTAGCTGTTTGCCTGATTGGTGTAAATGATTGAAGATATGAAAAAAGAAATCCTGTGTTTTTTCTTTGCCGGCAAAATTGTGCACATCGTCCATGATCAGCACATCAATAGCCTGGTAAAAATTCACAAAATCATTAATATTGTTATGTTTTAGGGCATCTACAAATTGCTGGGTAAACTTTTCGCAGGATACATACAGTACCAGTTTATCTGGTAGTTTGGCCCTTATTTCGTTACCGATAGCTTGTACCAGGTGTGTTTTACCTAAACCCACACCACCATATATCATCAGCGGATTAAATGAAGTACCACCTGGTTTAGCAGCTACCGCATAACCTGCAGAACGCGCCAGGCGATTACAATCACCCTCCACAAAATTTTCGAAGGTGTAATTCTGGTTAAGCTGCGGATCTACATTCAGTTTCTTCAAGCCTGGTATTACAAAAGGATTTTTGATATCCTTATTAATAGAAATAGGAACAGGCATGGATTGATTTTTCGATTCGGCACCGTTCCCGTTAGAAGGCATATTAGTAGTATATGGTTTACTCGATGAAGATTGCTCCACTACAATATTATATTCAAGGCGGCCTTCTTCTCCAAGCTGTTTTTTTATTGTTTTACGCAATAAGCCAACATAATGTTCTTCCAGCCATTCGTAGAAGAACAAACTCGGAACTTGTATAGTTAAGACGCTTCCTTCCATCCGCAAAGCCTTGATCGGTTCGAACCAAGTCTTAAAGCTTTGTGCTGGTATGTTGTCTTTTATGATTTGAAGGCAGCTATTCCAAACGTTAGTACAAGTTTTATCCATATAAATTTTTATTAAAATCTTGATTTACAAACCCCAAGCGAACATCCTATGGGGCTGCTACGGAACATCGAATATTCAAAAAAAAACCTATTTAAAAAATTAAATTTGAAATTTTTATTCGATAATTTCATCATATATTAAAGATAAATATTACAGACTTATCAAATAAAAATATTATATTTTGCACGAATAGCAAATAATGGCTCTCCGCTTTAAAAACACACTTTTTCTATTTTCGCTATGATTTTTACCTTCGTATAATCAGATTTTTATATTCCTTTTTACGTTACCGATGTATCAATTGTTGAGCCACGTTGTTAATAACTAAATAAAACAAAAGCTAACCTACTGTTATTAGGCATAATAACTTTTTAACAAGTATTTTCGTGGCATGACATTGCAATGAGATTTGTCAGTTGGCAGAACAAATTTGTCAGAATTTGTCAATACTCACCAAATACACCTCGCAGGCTGTCAGCAATTTCGCCTAAGGTGGCATAATTCTCTACGGCTGTCAGAATATAAGGCATTAAGTTTTGGCTTCCCTTCGCATTTTCGGTTAATTGCGCTAAGGCACCCTCAACAGCCGGGGTATTCCTTTCGGCTTTTAAAGCAATGAGTTTATCCATCTGCATCTTCCTGATAGAATCATCTACACGGAAAACATTTTCGGCAGGCGCTTCTATTCGTGTAAAGCGGTTAACCCCAACGATCACCTTTTCTCCGCTTTCAATATCATTCTGATACTCATAAGCTGATTTTGCTATCTCCTGCTGGATATAATCCTGCTCAATGGCTTTCACAGCGCCACCCATGGCATCTATCTTATCAATATATAATTGCGCTGCCTTTTCCAGTTCATCAGTAAGGGCCTCGATAAAATAAGAGCCGGCAAGGGGATCTACGGTATCGGTCACCCCGCTTTCGAAGGCGATGATCTGTTGTGTTCGCAGCGCGATCCCTGCCGCTGTTTCAGTGGGTAACGACAAAGCTTCATCATACCCGTTAGTATGTAAGGATTGTGTACCGCCAAGTACTGCCGCCAATGCCTGCGTAGTAACCCTTACAATATTATTCATTGGCTGTTGAGCAGTTAAGGTAGAGCCGCCCGTTTGGGTATGAAAACGCAGCTTTTGTGCTCCTGCCTCTGTAGCACCCAATTGTTTAGTAATGTGCGCCCACATCCTGCGTGCCGCCCGGAATTTGGCTATCTCTTCAAAAAAGTTATTGTGGCAATTAAAAAAGAAGGACAGCCTTTTAGCAAATACATTAATATCAAGGCCTTTTGTAAGTGCTGCCTGTAAATAAGCTTTGCCGTTGGCTAAAGTAAAGGCCAGTTCCTGTACAGCGGTTGAGCCTGCCTCGCGTATGTGATAACCTGAAATAGAAATGGTATTCCACTTTGGCACTTCCTTACTGCAATATTCAAATACATCAGTAATAAGGCGCATGGATGGCGTTGGCGGATAAATATAAGTTCCGCGCGCAGCGTATTCTTTTAATATATCATTTTGCACAGTGCCTGACAATTGTTTCAGATCAGCCCCTTGTTTTTTTGCTAAAGCGATATACATAGCCAGCAAAATAGGGGCCGTAGCATTAATGGTCATTGAGGTGGTGATGTTTTTCAACTCAATACCTTCAAATAACACCTCGATATCCTTTAATGAATCGATGGCCACCCCTACCTTCCCTACTTCGCCCTCGGCATAATCACTATCTGAATCATATCCAATTTGCGTAGGCAAATCAAAAGCAACTGACAATCCCATAGTTCCCTGACCAAGCAGATAATGATAACGTTTGTTTGATTCCTCAGCAGTGGAAAAGCCTGCGTACTGGCGCATTGTCCAGGGCTTGCCACGGTACATATCTTTCTGTATGCCCCTGGTAAAAGGAAATTCTCCCGGCAATTCATTCATTGCCGAAGGCTGGCAATAAACCTCCTTAATTTCTATACCAGATGTGGTGGTGAATTTTTTCCCGGACATGTATTATTGATTTCGGATTTTCAATTTTTCACTATTGTTTTCATAAGAACCTTAATAATTTAACTTCGAAATTAAAAATCCAAAATTCGATATTAAAATAACTGTTCTATATCTTCCCTAATCATATTGGTAGCAATATCATAAGGATTATCCTGCAAATGGCTTAAATGGGCTAGCACGGTTTTACTCAGATCAAGCGCTGTAGCAGTTTCCGGTAATGCTTTAACCGCATTGTTGATCACGCTTAGCGTATCATCCTTTACCCGCTTTACCAGCGCCCATGCACGGCTGCTCACATAAATCTGTTGCGATATATTATGAAGAAATTCATTACGTATTTCTGTAACCACCAAACTATGCATTTCGGCAGCCGATTGTGCACTCCCGCTTAAGCGGATCAGCATATTGGCTGGGTTCACCCTTTCTACAAATAATACAATACGTTCATAAGCCTGCAAACGCAATGGTAATGTTTGATTGCTGATGGTCTTTTTCAATTCCATTAGCTGTACCTTTTCTGCCCTGTCCAGATAAGGCTTTAACAGGTAAAAGGCCACGTATATTACGCCTATACCGGCAAGGGTGAATTTTACAATTTCGAGTAAGTAATTTGATATCTGCATATTTTTAGTGTTAGGCTGAGGTCATAAATATTTGACAGGAAACAAAAATCTGCAATTTACCTTATATTTGTGTACATAATTTAAAATAAGATGAGCACTGCTGTTGAAACTGCTATGACGCCCGTTACATTTACAGAGGGCGCGGTTAAAGAGTTAAATAAATTAAAAGACCAACAAGAACTTGGCGAAGACTTTGGCCTTCGTGTAGGTGTTGAAGGCGGAGGATGCTCGGGTATGACCTATATTTTAGGCTTCGACCAGAAAAAGGACGGCGATCAGGAGCATATTATCAACGGGCTAAAAGTATACATGCACAAAGCCCATGGTTTATACCTGGCAGGTATGCTGATCGATTTCCAGGATGGATTGAATGCAAGAGGGTTTACCTTTAACAATCCCAATGCGGCCAGTACTTGCGGCTGTGGCACTTCGTTTTCGGTATAAGTAATAATGATATAAGATTTTTTAAAGCAGCTTTTGGGCTGCTTTTTTTGTTAGGGGTGATTTTGGCGACTTTATATTGAACAAATATTCAGATTGCTTTTCGAGTTTTCGCAGAGTATGCTGAGCTAAAAAAGATTTCATCGCTCCCGCTTATATATCCCGTATCCCACCGCTGTCACCCCTTCTTTAAACACAGTTTTTATAAGTACATATTTCTCCGGATCACTTACCGGGAATAGATCTGAACCGAAACGCACAAAATATTGTTCATTACCAATAGAGCATTTATTTACCTTGTCTCCTCTAATCTTACATTGATAATACCAATAAAAACATTGCTCTGAAAAAGCGATACTACTTCCCTTGGGTATAAGGCTAATGCCTTCGTTCATCAGCAGGTTATATTTTTCATTGATATCGTTATCATAAAGCCGCATGCTCACGTTTTCTTTGTTGCCATTACTAAAATTAATACCCGCGACAACTAAAAAAATCATTAAAACCACATCGCCAATAATGGGCATTCTCCATACATTATTCAGTTTTGATAGTAACAGGTACAATACATAGATAGTTAGGGCCAAACTGATACTGACGTGCCCGCTCACTGTCCTTTCAAGAGCATAAATTTTCATAGCGTAGGCTAACATTATACAGGTTAGCCACATAGCGAGGTAAAACAATCCACATAATACGGCCAGCTTATTTTTATAGAAACAGAACAAAGTTATGGGCGATAAAAAAAGCATCCAATCTAATTTACTATGGTCTGCCGTAAAATGGGAAGTATAATAGTTAAGGTAAAGCGTAAACCTATCTATGCCTTTATCATAAAGCTCCTGTAGTGTATGAATATTGCCCGTTACATAGGGATTGCCCACCAGGGCATGTATACCCGAAAAACAAATAGCAGGTAAATACAATAGATAAGCTATTAGTATGATGTTGAGTTGTACCCTCCAAAACTTAGCGTCTGGCTCCCTGGTATAAATCATCCATAATAACCCGAATAACAGAAAGGCAACATGGAAATACATAAAGGTAGGGATGCACAAATACCCCGATATGCAAGCCAGTGCATGATAGTACAACCACTGGCTGTTTTTAGTATTTACGTATTTTATTATCGCAAAAAAAGAGAACCATTCAGCCAATGAATAAAGTTCATATCCCCTTGCTTCAAAGCCAAAGCCCCATATAGGAAACTGGAGGGATATTACAATGGTTGCTATTGCCAGTAATAATTTATTCTTTATGATCCCTGATAACCATGCGAATACTACTGCAATAATACCCCAAAAGCAAACTAAGGAGATCAGCTTTCCGGTAAAAACCTTATCTCCGGCAAAATGAAATAATACTCCGTTCAACACATTAAACAGGATATGATTATTGGGCAACATGTAGTAAGAAAGTGTTTGAAAGGGGGGCAATGAAGCACAATTAACAGCTGAGAAAGCTTCGTCAAAGCCCTGGTGTACCAGTGAGTATCCCCATAACCACGCTGCTGTACCGGTTAATATACACAGCAACGCTATCAGTATATTCCATTTTGAAAATTGCAGTTTTAATGATGCACTCGTTTTTTTAAAGTGCCTTATTAAATGATATAACAAGGGAATGCTAATAATAAGTCCTGCTGCACAAAAGATATTTCCTTGCTGTTTTGTATGAACGGTGAAGAAATCATCCTTCCAATGTGCCTGCTGATAAAAACAATTATTCATTCTAAGGTACCATTCTGCCAGGTAGCTATAACTTGAAAAAAGATAAAAGCAGCAAAAAACAATTACCGGGCTAGTCCCCAAGCAAGCTATTAGTAAGAGCCACTTGCTTTTGATAGTTATTTGAAGGTTATGGTTAAGGTTCACCTATGAAAGGAATTTTAATAAAAGTAACCCTTCCATTTTATTAAAACAAGAAACCAATAATTGAGTCTTTATTGTTGTTATCCAACGAGTTTTAAGAATTGGCCAAATATTTACACCAGAATGCAACAGGTATTATTTCAGCACAATTCCGCTAAGCATTGGTATGTTAACACTCTGGTAAGCTGATGGGTATATTAATGGCCAACCCGCCGTCTGAAGTTTCCTTGTATTTGGAGTTCATATCAAGAGCGGTTTGCCACATGGTTCTTACTACAGCATCAAGACTTACTTTGGCATTGTCAGGATTGGTTTGCAGGGCAAGCTGCGATGCGGTGATTGCTTTTATTGCGCCCATCGTATTACGCTCGATACAAGGGATCTGCACTAAACCGCCTATAGGATCGCAGGTCATACCCAGGTGATGTTCCATAGCAATTTCAGCAGCCATTAGTACCTGGCGTTGTGATCCTCCCAAACATTCCGTCAATGCGGCCGCAGCCATAGCGGATGATACCCCTATTTCGGCCTGGCAACCACCCATTGCAGCTGATAAGGTTGCCCCTTTTTTAAATATGCTACCTATTTCAGATGCAGTTAGCATAAACTTCATGATCTTTTCGTCACTAAAACCGTCGCAAAAAACAATAAAGTAATGCAGCACAGCCGGCACTACACCAGCGGCGCCGTTTGTTGGCGCCGTTACCACGCGACCAAACGAAGCATTCTCTTCATTTACAGCAAGGGCAAAACAGCTTACCCAATCCAATGTATTTTGGAAGCTATTTCCGGTTGCCCTTATGGCTGCCACCCACTCTTCATAATTTTGATATTGAAAATTACCGATCAGCCTGCGATTTAAGTTAGCAGCGCGGCGGGCGACATTTAATCCGCCGGGCAAATGGCCTTTTGTATGGCAACCTCTGTACATACACTCTCTCATTACCCTGAATATATTGAGCACCTCAGATCGTGTTTCCTGCTCACCTCGCCAGGCCAATTCATTTTCCATTACCACTTCTGATATCTTGAGGCCGGTTTTGATACACCAGTGAAGCAGGTCGCCCGCGGTTTCTATCGGGAAAGGAAGATCAACCTCGTTTTTGATTTGGGTTTGCACGCCCTCCTTCACCACAAACCCTCCGCCTATAGAATAAAAGGTTGCCGAAACCGCTTTGCCGTTGCTTAAAAATGCTTGGAAGGTTACCGCATTTGGATGATAAGGCAAGCTTTCAGTAAATAAAAACAAAAGGTCGTCTTCCACATAAAAATCAATTTGCTGGTTGCCTCCAAGCAACAACTTATTTGCTGTTTTTATATCATTAATTTTCCCGTCAATAGCATTTACGTCAAAAGTAACCGGGTCATCGCCACTTAACCCCAGCAATATGGCTATATCCGTTCCGTGCCCTTTGCCGGTTTTGGCAAGTGAACCGTAGAGTAAAATTTTTATACCAGTTACTATGGATAGCACCTGCTGTTGATCCAGCAATTGAACAAATTGCTGTGCGGCCCTCCAGGGACCAAGTGTGTGCGAACTTGACGGGCCAATGCCAATTTTAAATATATCGAATACTGAGATCTGCTCGCGTTTCATGTGCTGCAAAACTACAATAATAAGCTATTATTCATTTTCAAATAAATTTTGAGTTATAGCGAGTTTAAATTGCTTTTTTCATATTTTGCACTTAATAAATCACTTAAAAACTTAAATCTTAAAACACAATGGAAACTTACGATTCTTCATCTGCATTTCACTTTTCAATGGGGTTCATCGTCTTCGCACTTGCTATAGCGGTAATTAGCATCGCGGGAATGTGGAAGATGTTTACTAAAGCCGGCAAACCCGGATGGGCAGCAATAATTCCAATTTATAATACCATAGTATTGATCGAAATTGTTGGCAAGCCAATATGGTGGTTTTTGTTATTCTTTGTCCCTTGTGTAAACTTTGTGTTTATTATCTGGGTCTACAATCTGTTAAGTAAAAGCTTTGGTAAAAGTGAGGGTTTCACAATAGGCCTCATACTTTTAAATCCAATATTTGTTTGCATACTTGGGTTTGGTGATGCAGTTTACCAAGGCCCGGCAGCAGCTGAAGCTAATGCCGCAAATCGTTTTGGTTCCGGTGACTATCAAAAACCAACTGACGATACT